>DUZM01000007.1 GCA_013349485.1 Candidatus Hydrogenedentota bacterium
CAGGGACAGCGGCAGGGCGGCCGTGAGGTCACCTTGCCGCACTTGTATTTGTCCTAAGGCCAACCATGACCGGGGCATTGGGAAAGGAGGAACACTCCATGAGCAAACCGGTTACGAACTTCGTTGTTGACGCTGTGGCTCTTGCGGCCTTGATGTTCCTCGCCGCAACGGGAATTCTGCTTCGGTACGTACTGCCTCCCGGCTCGGGACATTTCAGCGCCCTGTGGGGAATGGATCGCCACGAGTGGGGGCAGATTCACTTCTGGATTGCTGTAGTTTTAGTGGGGCTCTTGGCCCTGCACCTTGTTCTCCATTGCCGTTGGGTCGTCTGCATGGTCAAAGGACATCCGCGTGAGGGATCGCGCCTTCGGGTTGCCTTTGCAGTTATTGGCGTATTGACAATCGCCGGACTCTCGGCCGCGCCTTTCCTCGGTCAGGTGGTGCAGACAAGCGCGGGACCTCAGCACAAGATGCGCCTGGGTAAACACTCAAGAGGTCCGGCGCACCAATTCAATGGCTCAATCACCTTGCGGGAGGTCGAGCAACGTACTGGCGTCTCCGTTAACATAGTCCTGCGGGAACTCGGTTTGCCGCCTGACGTGCCGACTTCTGAGCAGTTGGGAAGACTGCGCAAGAGATATGGATTTGACATGCGCGAGGTTCGGGAGATCGTTCAGGAGAACCTTCCGCAACGATGAGTCCTGCGGCTTGCCTGCAGGCGAGCCGCCCATGTGCTGAGTATCGGATCGTGGACTCGGTTGCGGTATACGCAAGCATCTCCGAGTCGGTGACTTGTGATATCATGTCCGCGGTCTCCGAGGCAGAACGCAGTAACGGAAGCGGACGTAAACATTGCGGGGCGAACGGCCATTGTGGGTAACAGAAGAAACCTGCACGGTTAACCTGCCTGAGATAAGCTGCGTCACGATGGAGAAGACCGTGATGGAAGCCATACTGAAGCAGGACCGAGTTGTCCCGGACTGTTTCGTCTGCGGCACGTGCATCGACGTTTGCCCAACCAAGTCAGTCTCATTCGCGTCCGGAAAACGCACGCCCCCCCACTTGACAAGTCTGGTGGCGACGAGTAGCGGCAGCACGAGGATATGGTCAAGGGTCTTATAGCATCGTTCCGCTGGGTCTTGTTGGTAGCCGCGATGGTCGCCGCTACCGGCTTTGTACTGCTCTATCATGATCATCAGTCTGTGGTCGCAAGCCATCGAGAGATCATGCTCGCGAGGGGGCAGACGGTGCTTGATTCGCTGACAGCCGGGATCAGGGCCCAAGGCCGTATGGGAAGGTACCGCCCGGATCGCCTCTCGGCCATCTTCGCAGAACTCGCCGATACACCCGATATCATAGGTCTGGAGTTGCGTACGCAAAAGGGAGCCGTCATCTCTTCGGGAGGCGAAACTCCAGGCTTTCGGGAAGCAAGCCCACGTGGACCTCTCTGGCAGAAAGATCGATTGATCATGGTTTGCGAACCCCTGCTTCTGGGCCACGGGCCCGGTGGCGGATTCGGGTTCGGTGCTGCACAAGGGGGCGGACAAGGCTGGCGCCGCAGCCGTGGCGAGCCCCCTGGAATGGAGGGTTGGGAGCCATTTCCTACGGGTCCCTACCTCCTTACCGCAACGCTTGACACAAGCGCCATGAAGGACAAGATCCGCGGCGAGCAAATTCGGTTCATTGTTTCAACGTGCGTCGCCCTACTCGCCGTGCTTCTTGGCGCGTCGTTTTTGCTGGCGTGGGTACGCCAACGGGACCTCAGGACCGCTCTGCTGGTGGCTCGAGAGAGGACGGCACAGCAGGAACACCTGACGCGCTTGGGCGCCGGGCTCGCGCACGAAACCAAGAACCCATTGGGGATTGTGCGAGGGCAGGCGCAACTCATCGCCGATTCTTCCGATTCCGAAGAGAATAGAGCGCGCGCAGCAACAATTGTTGACGAAACCGACCGCAGCGTCAGGCAGATCAGTTCTTTTCTTTGTCTTGCCCGCCCGCAGGAAGCAACGGTTGCGGCAATAGACCTTGACGAATTCATGAAGGGGTTCTTGCATCTCATCGAAGAAGAGGCCCGGGAAAAGAACATCAGGTTGAACAGCATCCGAAGCGGCCTTAGGATATGGGGCGACAAGGAGCTCTTGCGCAGAGCCATGCTGAACCTGATCATCAACGCCTTTCGTGCCTGCAAATCAGGGGACGAGATAAAGGTCACTGCGGAAAGAAACGCCGGTTCAGTTTCTCTGAGCGTGACAGACTCCGGGTGCGGCATCTCGCAAGAAGACCTAGCGCACGTAACTGAGCCCTATTTCAGTCGTTTCGAGGGGGGCAGCGGCCTGGGCTTGTCGCTCGTGAAACAGATCGCGATGGCCCATGATTGGGAGTTGGACATTACGTCTTGCCCGGGTCAGGGAACGCGCGTGTCATTGGATGGAATCGATGAAGTGAAGCCGAGTCATGCCTGATGATCCCCCTCTCATAGCCATTGTCGATGACGAACGAGGCCAGCGGCAGTTGCTAGACAATGCGCTGCGGCGCGCGGGCTTCCGAACCGTCTTGTGCAAGGATGCCGAGGAAGGGTTCGCCGCTGCCGGTAGATGCGACCTCCTGCTTCTCGACGTGCGCATGCCTGGTATGAGCGGCTTGGAGGTTCTCAAGAAGGTCAAGGAGGACCATCCCACATTGCCCGTGATCCTGCTCACCGCCTTCATCGACGTGCGTGACGCGGTCTCTGCCATGAGAACCGGCGCCTTGGACTACTTGGAGAAGCCGGTCGACCTCGACGAACTCGTTGCCGCCGTGGACGACGCTTTGGGCTGCACAGGTCGACCAATTGCAGACCAGGAGGCGCTGGAGCTGCCTTCCAATGTCGCCGTTGCGAATCCAGACATGGTCCAAGTCTTCAAGCAAGCGGCCCGGGCCGCAGCCACTGACGCCACCATCCTTATCCTCGGGGAGAGCGGCACGGGGAAGCAGATAGTGGCGGAATTCGTTCAGGAGCAAAGTCGGCGAGCTGACAAGCCTTTTGTGACCGTCAATTGCGGCGCCATTCCCGAGCACCTCATTGAGTCCGAATTGTTTGGACACGAGAAGGGCGCCTTTACGGGGGCCGACGCACAGCGCATTGGCCGTTTTGAAGAGGCGGATGGCGGCACCTTGTTTCTTGATGAGGTCGGCGAACTCCCTCTTTCCTTGCAGCCAGCCTTCCTTCAGGTATTGGAGACCGGCACGTTGCGCCGCGTCGGGGGCAGCCGAGACATCCGAACAGACATCAGGATCATTTCGGCGACCAATCGCGACCTCGAAGAAGAGGTGAAGAAGGGCGCCTTCCGGGAGGATCTCTACTACCGCCTCAGCGTATTCCCTTTGTCAGTTCCCCCTTTGCGAGCGCGGCCGGAGGATATTCTTCCCCTTGCCGACTTGCTTTTGAAATCGCGGCACAAACGCCTGTCGCCGGCTGCCGAACGCATGGTCATGCTCTATGATTGGCCCGGTAACGTGCGGGAACTGCGCAACGCACTCGAACGTGCGAGTATCCTCTCCGAGGGTCCTCTCATCCTGCCGCAAGATCTCCCATCCAACATACAACACCCCGGGCCCACTCGCGAAGCTGCCGGCGGCGTCCTCGTCGGCAACATGCAGGAGATTCAACGTCAGGCCATTCTAGAGGCCTTGGAGAAGACTGGCGGGAACAAGACCAAAGCCGCCAAGCTTCTGGGCATAGGCAGGCGCACCTTCATCTACAAGCTGCGCGACTACGGTATGTGAGAACGCTTCGTGTCGGATACTGCAAAGAAGCGCTGACGAACGGAGCGGACGCGGTCGTGTATCGGAAACGGCTGCACAATGAGCTGGATCGCCTGGTGAGCGCGTTGACTGGCGGCAACGGTGTGATGGCTGTTCTCGAAAAGGAGCTTATCTGGCCCACACGAATTTGCTCGGGTCTCGTACTGGCCGCCTACGGACGAGCTGAGCATCCTGTCGCAATGCGGTGACGGGATGGTGGGTGCTGTCAGGAGACAGGCTGTCGCAGGAGCGGAGGCCGGCAATGGATGTCATATCTGGTCTGAACGTATTCGGCCGTCTCGTCCGCTGAACGGATTGCCCACGTGTCCTTTGCTGCGATATGTTCACGCAAGAGGTTTGCCGCCACCGTATCCACGGCAAAGGGATTTCTGCCGACCAGGAAACCGAAGTCGTGGGGGACTAAGGGCCGTTGCCGAGCATTCACGCAGTCGCACTGCGGCGTGATTGAGTAGAGGTGGAGCACGTGGAGAGCGCGCTCCCATCGACCGGACATCATGCCGACGGTGTAGTCCGCCATCCGAACGGGCAGGGAGTTTCGGCCTCGCTGCCAGTCGGTGATTTCTTCATCGCGCAGAACGACGGCCTCGTTGTTGCATACGGCCACACATTCGCCGCAACCGATACACACGCCGGGGACTACCTTCGGTGGCTTGCCGTCGTTGGGAATACTCAATGCCTGCACTGGGCAGTTCCGTACGCATATACCGCAGCTTGTGCACCGTGACTCGTCAAAAGACGGCAGAAGAGATTGGTGCATGCGGAGTTTGCCTCTTAGCGACGAACATCCCATGGCGATGCTCTTGACACACCCAGCAAACCCGGCCAACCCGTGACAGGTGAGGTGCGCATAGTTGATAATAGAGTCAGCCACTGCGAAGCCGCCGGCCAAATAGAAATCGTGATAGCGTTCGATGCCGCCCAGTTCGAGGCGAACCGCTTCTTCCTCGAATTCGAAGACCTTCGGCACGGACGTTGACGGCCTGTCCAACACTACGAAGGGCATCCCGGCGGGTCCGTCGGGCCACCAGCCCTTGCGCTCGGCCAGAGAAAGGTAAGCGCCCGCATTGCCGAGAGGGTTTTGCCGATGGCCCCGTTCGCCTGTGTACGCCACGGTAGAGTCGCCCGCGACGATTCGTGCGCGGGGTGTGTGTGACACGAACGCGGACGCTGCCCGCGCAAAGCCGGGCCGCATGTGCGTGGTCCCGCGCGGTTCGCCCACATGGACCTTTAGCAATGCTGTGGCCCCGCAGGCTTCGGGATATGCCGTTTGCATCGCATCGGCCAGTGCCGTGTTGATATGGTCGAGCGCGTCCCCTTCCACCCGCTGCAGGTCGGCGTCGCCGGTATCGACGAAGACAACGGGATAGGCCGCGCCCGAGTCCGTCATACCCGCAGGCAAAGCGTCTTGCGCGGGGCTTCCTGGATCGTCTCGCTTACTCATGCTATGGCTTGTTCGAGGTCAACAGCGCCGCCAAGTCGGAGATAGTCTTGAGCCCAAGTTCCCGGGCGTGCTTCTTGCGCATGGCAAGCGTATAGGTGTTGTTGAAGCCGAAGGGATCGAGCCAGACCAGCCCAAACTCATCTTTGAACGCGCGCTTCACCTTCCTGTAAGCGGCCTCCGGATCGCTGATGACATCTTCCTTGAGAATGTTGACCAGGCCGGTGCCGGTGTACTCGCAATAGAGGTCCAAGTCCCCCGCCTTCAGGGCGCTGAAACAGATCATCGTTCCGCCCAGATTGAGTTTTCGATTCGCTTCTATATCCGTTGTGCACTCGATGAGAATTGCCATGAGTTCGCCGACGATTTCCTGCTCGGTAAACTGCTTGCCGCCGACGGCGATTTTCCCGGCGTCCCCGCTTCCTGGCGTTGTATCGGGCGCGATCAGGCCTTTCGACACAAGAAACCCGCGGGCCACGTCTGCCGCCTTCCGGCCTTTTTCGTCGACCTCGTAGTTTAACCGCTGCATTGTAGCGTCATCGATAAGGCCGGAGAGTCTTTCGAGGGCGCCCTGGAGCGCAGGTAGTCTATCGAGCGTTTCTTGTCGCACGAGCGGGGCCGCGTAGTATGGGGGGAAGAACTGCTGGTCGTCCTCAAGAACCAGGAGGTCGTATGCCGCAATGCGTCCGTCCGTCGCAAAGGCATCGATAACGTCCACGGCGCCATCGGCCGCCGCCTTGTACATGAGGCCCGGGTCCATCTGCTTGGGTTCTTCCGGGAACTCGAATCCGTATTGTTTGCACAGCCCCGCGTAGCCGTCGGGCCGGCTATGGAACTCGGCATCGAAGGCCGCGCTCAACCGGCCCTCGGGGGCCGGCGCTCCGCACGCGGCCAAGAGGAATAACGCCAGGCCAGTTGCCGCCTTACCGGTCGTTGAAGAATTCTGTCGGTCGTTGCTTTCCATGGTCATTTGCCCTTTCTCTTGCTCACAAGGAGCCAAGTACGGCGACGTCATGGCTGAGGTATGATCAGCATTTCTCGGGTTCCCCTGAGAATCATCTCGATTGAAATGGCGCCAATGACTAATCCATTCATCCGCGCGAGGATATTGACGTAGCGTTCGAATACATTTTCCCGCGTCTTCTGCAACTGGTCTTTGGTGTACTTGAACAAGAGGACAATCGCGAGGGTCACGATTAGGGCCATCGCAATGATGGCCACAGCGTTCGTGCCGTGTTTCTTGCCCAGCAAAATAGACTGCGTCACCGTGCCGGCGCCGATCATGAACGGCAAGGCAATGGCCGACGAGACATCGTCAAGCGAGCCGCGGAGCAATTCCGAGGCGCGGTATCCCTTGGTGGCGTATGAGTAACCGACGGAGAGGAAGATGAGTCCGCCGAAAATCCTGAGCGCCGTAGGCTGGACCCCGAGAAAATCAATCAAGAGTTTCTCGCCCGCCAGTGAGAAAACCGCAAAGGTACAGAATGAAATGAGCGTGGCGCGGAAGAGGCTATTCACGAACTCCCGGGACGTCAAGTCTTCCATAAGATGAACCAGATAGAGGCACAGGGCGAACGGGTTCAGGATTGCCAAAAATGACACTAGCGAGGCCGCCATGGGTATGCGCGCTCCTTACGTTGCGGTCTCGGCGGATCGTCCCGGCGTGAGCGCCTTCTCGAGTGCGCCGAGCCCCCAGTCGAACAGGATGGCCAACAGGGCCGCGGGCGCCGTCCCGGCCAGAATATAGTCAAGTTGAATGCTGCGCAGTCCGCGCATGATCAAGTCGCCGAGGCCGCCCCCGCCCACGAGCGTGCAGAGGCACGCGACGCCGATGGTCCAAACGGTAGAAATGCGCAACCCGGCCATGATGACGGGGAGGGAGAGGGGCAATTCCACTTTGAACAGAATCTGTCCCGACGTCATCCCCATCCCTTGGGCCACTTCAATGACGTTTGGGTCAACCTGGCGGATGCCCGTGTAGGTGTTTCTGAGAATGGGCAGCAATGCGTACAGGACGAGCGCGACTACGGCCGGAAGCATTCCGATCGTGGGCAGCGTTGCGAGCGCGAAGATAAACACGATAAATGCAATGAGCGCCAAACTGGGCACGGTCTGGACCACGCTCGCCACGCCAAGAATGAGCGCGACCAGCCGCGGGAATCGGGAACGCGTAAGATAGACCCCGAGCGGCAACGCCGCCGCCGTGGCAATAAGCATTGCGAGAAACGTGAGGCAGACGTGCTCGATGGTGTGGCGGACGACGTCGGCGCCGAGCTTCTGGAAGAACTCGTGCAAGATGCTCATGCCCGCTCCTCCGTCTCGCCAAGCACATCCGTAATAATCCCGAGCAATTCCCGCTTGCTGAGTTCGCCCACAAAGCGGTCTTTTCGATACACGGGCAGCTTTACGCTTCGGGTTTGCTTAAACACGTTCAGCGCTTCGATCAGAGAATGGCGCGGATGCAGGCACGTAGCCGGCTTTTGCGTCGGCGGCGCGAGGTCCGCTCGCGCCGGGGCGGCCACGGAGCCGATGGTTCGGGTCAGCAACGCGAGCTGGAACCGGTGTTGGCCGAGAAATTCCTCGACGAATTCGTTTGCGGGGCTTTCGACGAGTTCGGCGGGGGATGCCAACTGCTGCAATTTGCCCTGATCCAACAGGGCGATGCGGTCGCCCATCTTGACGGCCTCGAATACGTCATGGGTCACAAAGATGATGGTCTTTTGTATTTCCGACTCGAGTTCGAGAAACTCGTTCTGCAACTGGTCGCGGGTGATCGGGTCGAGCGCGCCGAACGGTTCGTCCATCAGCACGATTGGCGGGTCGGAGGCCAACGCCCGAGCAACACCGATGCGCTGCCGTTGCCCGCCGCTGAGTTCACTCGGGTAGCGCGCGCGGAAAAACTCGGGTTTCAGCCCGACCAGCGCGATGAGTTCGTCGATGCGTTTGTCGATGCGGTCTCGCTCCCACTGGAGCAAGCGGGGGACCACGGCGATATTCTCCGCGACGGTCATGTGTGGGAATAGCCCAATGTGTTGGATCGCGTATCCGATGCTGCGGCGCAATGCGATGGGGTCCTGCGCCATGACGTCCGCGCCGTCTATGCGGATGTTGCCGTGTGTGGGTTCAATGAGGCGGTTGACCATTTTCATGGTCGTGGTCTTGCCGGATCCGCTCGTGCCAAGCAGCACCAAGGTTTCCCCCTCCGCCACGGAAAGCGTCAAGTCTTGTACAGCGCGTACGCCGTTCGGAAATACCTTCGTTACCGAGCCGAACTCAATCATGAACGTCTCTTCTTCGCAATGCTCACCGCTCTTTATCGACTTCGAAGATGCCGACCAGCCCGTGTGCGCAGCCCTGGCCGCGCTGTAGATTGGTCACGAGATAACGCAACGCGTAGCCCAACTGCGGCTCGATGATGTTCTCGCGCGGCAGACCCAGTCCCAACCAGCCTACGCCCTCGACGACGAGCTTCATCCGTTCCATCATCTCGCACAGGGCGGGGGGGTAGGACCCCGGAATGGAGGGCGGGCTTCCCTGAAACACGCGGCGTTCTTCGTCGTACGTGGTGAGCAGTTCGGCGGCGTACCGCACCAGCGCGTTCCAGCAAAGCTGAAGGTGTTCGAAATAATCGTTGAGGAGGTCAAAGCCGGGCTTGGGCACGTAGTCAAAGACTAGGTCGGTCAGATCCGTACGGAGATTGACCTCGTGTAATGAGTTGACGGCTTGACGCAAAGGCTGGGCGTGGGCATTGTGCTCGGCCGTGTCCATGTGCCTGCCGGTCAGCACGGAGCGATCAAAGAAGACAAGTGACTTGATCTCGACTTCGGCCTTCTTGCTGGCTTCCTTTACGATGAGGTCCACTTCTTGACGACTCATAAGTCGAAGCCAAAGATGCTGCAGCTCTTCCCGGCGCGCTTCCCGTTCTTCCGCGTCATAGATGTAGGACACGACGTAGTCCATGTTACGGTTTTCGGACACGTCGTTAGTCCACAACGTTTGCCATTCATACGAGTAGCGTCCTAGCCAGTCGCAGATGATGACGCTGTACTTCTTCGTGCGGCGCGCAATGTCGGCGAGCAAGGCGACGAGCGTCTCGTCGTCGTTGTGGTGGGAACATGTGCCATAGGAAGAGAAATAGAGGTCGTAGGGCTTCTCATCCTTGGAGATCGGCAGTCCCATGGTGAAATCGGCCTGCTCGAAGACCATTTTCGGGTCGTCTCCATAGATGCTCCGGGCTTGTCGCAGAAGGTCGCCGCTCAGGTCCACCCCTTTGTAAACGCCCAGGATTTCGGGGGAGATCAAATCGACCTCGACCTGCTCGAGGTCGGCGTCGCGCTGCCGCACCCCCATGAGCAACTCGTAGCCGTCGGCGCCGCCGCACCCGAGATCCATGATTCGGAGCCGGCGCATTTGCTGCCGACAGCGCTCGATGAGCTTGTGGAGGTGCGGTCGCAGGAATTGGCGCGTGATCTCATCTTCCCAATAACGGCGCACGTTGTCGTATTTGCCGATTAGGCCGCTCTTCTTGGCGTAGAGGCCGCTCTTGACGGCTTCGCCATAGGCGACCATTTGTTCCTCGTGTGTCACGGCTGCCATGGCTCGTCAATCTCCGCAGGACTGCAGCGTTTGCGGCAACACGCCCGGGATCTCAGCGCGGATGTGTTTCTGGAGGTCTTCCGGCAGGGGATTGCGCGGCCATTCGAGGATTTCGCGGTAGCGGCGGTGCGCGGCGTACAGCGCGCCCGCGTCGCCATCTTCCAAGGGATAACGCACATAAACCGGATCGTATGACGGCATCGGGAGGTTGTACACGTAGGTCTTGTGGGGGGTATTCATGATCTCCCGCACAAGAGCCAGGACCTCATCCTGTCGGGCTTGGGTAACGTTGGATTCCTCGAACGTGCGCTTGATGATGCCGATGTGCGCGTCGTCCAGCACCGCCTGCTCAGGGCAGAAGATGTTGGTGCGATCCAGGAGTCCGAAGGCGTAATGGACGTACTGGGCGCCGCTGCGGGGCACCTCCATAAGCGTCAGCATCTTCTCGACCGTGGCTTGGATGCCAGGCGCGGTTGTGTCGCCCACGCCGGCCGTCGAGTAGCAGGGCAAGTGGTAGTACCGGGCCATTTGTGCGCAGTCCTGATTATAGTGGTTGAATTCCGGGGCGCCGTACATATCGTTGAGATTGTCTAGGCGTGTGCGTACCGGCACGCTGCCGTAGAGCACGGGAGCGCCGGGGGACACGAGCTGCGTCAGCGTGACGCCTGCCAGAATCTCGGCGTTGATTTGCGCAACGATTCCGAACTCGTCGAAGGGGCCCGTGGCGCCGGCCATGGGACAGCTCGACACCACGAGCGGTACCCCGCGCTTCGCGATGGCGAGAGTCTTGGCCGTTGTATCATCGACGAATTGGAGGGGACTTTTGACAAGACATGCGATGAAGGAGAGCACGGGTTCCTTTTCGAATGTTTCTTTGCCGCCCGCGACGATTTCGCCCAAGCGAATGACGTCATCCAAGGCGGATAGGCTGGTCAGGCCCCCTTGAACATGCTTTGTGATGTTGGCCAGGCTCGCAAGGAATTTGTTGACGTCCTTGTTTTCTACCGTAACTTCCTCGTCCTGGATATTTACGTTACGGATAAAGAAGTCTAGGTGTTCGAGCTTATCGCATAGGTGGGCCGAATCGGCCAGCCGGCGAATTGAGCCTTTCCGTTGCCCGAAGCGGGGATGGGGTCCGTCGAAGGAGACCTCCAGCCAGATATTCGTTTCCGAGCCGCTGCCGAAACGAACCCGAGGCTCGGCCGCATCGAGCACGAGGCGGTTGTCCGGATCCCGTGCGCCCAGCGTAACAATGGACGGCGCGGCGTTCAGGGCGCCATCCACGAGCCCCGCGTGGATTCGTACCCTGCGGCATTCGCCGGCGTCCTCGACGCGCGCCCCGGCATTTCGGAAGATGTTTGTGGCCTCGTCATTGAAACATAGCAGGCCGGGATCCTCTAACAGTGCCCGCGATACGTCGTCGACGAGCCGCACCTGATCTTCGGAAAGTCTGTGATGGGGATCGACCAAAACGCCTTCACGTTGGTTGATATGCATGCCGGTCTTTTCCCTTCTAGTTTTGCGTTGGAGTCGGCGGTTCGCCAGAGTGCGACAACCGTTCTTCGACGGTCGCTTCATCCAGGGGGGCGATAAGAAAATCGGAGTCCGCAATACGCCTGACCTCGTTGCCAATGTGCATCTGATACCGGGTGATCACAGCAAGCAACGGCACGTTTCTAAACTCTCGCCGGTTTCGTATTTCCAGGCACGTACGCACGACGGCCTGCTTTTCCTTCTTCCGGGCGGAAACGGCTACGGCGTCGGGCGAACACGCACGGACCTCTCGCTCATCCAGCCGATCAGTCGTGACCTCGATGCAGTTCCAGGACGCCATTCGGGCCCGCAGCGCTTGCGCCTCTTCGGGGTCGAAGTCTATCAAGAGCATCGTTTGTCGGCGTTCAGTCACGGACTATACCCTCGCCGCGAGACGCATCGTGATACCTTTGAATAGCGTTGTCGTAGTACGCGGCCACGCTCCGGCCCAACTCCCCTTCAAGCGTCTCGCGGCCCTCGATCTTCGGCGCCTCGGAGACGATACGCACTGGAACGCTCAGGGTAAGCGTCTTTGCTTCCCATTGAACCGGGTCAGCCAGCGCGACGGGCGCCGCCACCCGCGTCTTCCGAGTCTTTAGCCGGACCACGACCAGTCGTTGATCCCAATAACCGTCTTCCACAAGAAAATCGGACAGCGTCCCTGCCTTTCCGTCAGCGCCCTGAACGGCAAATCCCTGGATTTCCTTGAACTGATGGAGCGCTTTGAGGACGGTCCCGCTTTTCTTTGCGCGGCCTGTTTGAGAGGGGACAAGCTTCATGCCAAATGACGGGGACAACGTCGGTTCCGACGGCCTCCCCAACGGCAACTCGAAGTGCCGGTAGATTGCCTCTTCTTCCCGACGGCTCGTCACCGAGTCCGCGACCAACGGCTGTATCTGCGATATTTCCTGTTTCGTGCAGTACACTTGGAGCACACGTTCTGACAAAGAGGTCTTGTCAAAAGCAACGGGGGGTACTACGAGCCATTTGCCCGGCATGAATCCCGAGGAATCCAGCACAAAATAGCGGGTGGTCCACTCGACGGCGTCGAAACAGAAGTCGACGACTTCGCCGATGGCGCCGTCGTATGCTTGGACCTCGATGCCAATTAGTGATTCCATGCTTCGCAGCATGCTTCACGCTCCCCTCGGCCCGCTCGACCCCGTGCGGCCATGCGTTTCGGCTCTACACATGAAAGCCAAGGCGCCGATATCTTGGTCAACGGTTACGCGCTAGGATTAGACGTGGACGTGCTAGGCACCTCGACGGTGCTCTTGCACTTCGGACATTGCCCCTTCTTGCCGGCCATTTCATCGGACGCCGTCAACAGCTCGTTACATTGTGGGCAGTTGAACTCGATGGACATGATTCGTCTCCTTTCCGGTTTTCCTCGATCGGCGATCAGGCCGCTCGACTCGATGTCCTAATTCGCCAGAAACGGCTCAAGATTTCCCCTCGAACATCGGCATCCACTTGCGTCTGAAGGTCTGTGTCGCGTACCGACTGCACAATGGCCTTGGCGCGGGCGTAGGCGCCGTCATCGGGCTTCATTTGCTCGGCGCGGTCCCGGTTCGCCAGGCGGGGGACGTAGAACTCGTCGTTCATATGCGTGAGGGTGTGGGCCTCGACCATGAAATGGCCGCCGGGACCTCGGTCAATGATGAGGTCAGCGGCAAGCGTGTCTGCGGTGACCTCAATGCCACGGAGCACGCGTTGACACATACCCAGAATCTCGTTGTCAATCACAAGTTTTTCGTACGATACGGTCAGGTCGGCATCCATAAGACCGGCGACGTCATGGATGTAGTTCGCGCCGCTCATGGCCACGAGCAGACTCGACATGGCGCTCTCATAGGCGGCCTGAATGTCCGTCGCCTTGGCGTCTGTGGTGCCGCCCGTCGAGTAAAGTGGGAGTTCGAGGCGCTGGGCCACTTGGGCTACGGCCGCGTTGATCATGGCCCGCTCGATGGCTCCGCCGACGTGATTCATCGTCTTCAGATTCGTGATCGAGCCCGCGCTGCCGCAGATGCCCGGGGCTCCCTTATTGACGCTTTGGACGAGCGTTATGCCTCCCAGTGTTTCGGCCACGTGGGTGAGCACGTTTCCGGCCAGCGTGATCGGAGAAGTCGTGCCGCAGATGGGTTCGGTGGGAATTACGACGGGAAGTCCCTGTTCGGCCAGGTAACAGGTCATATCGCCGTAATCCGCGTCGATCTTGAATGGGCTGATAATCAGCGTGATGAAAGACAAGAACGGCTTTTTCCGCAAGGCTTGGGGTCCGCCAGCGATCAAATGCGCCATGTCGACGACCTTGCGGCATCCTCTTAACGAGTACACGCCGCCCATGATGTGCTTGGTGGTGTTGTCGAACGAATGAAAGAAGCGGTTCACATCGATCTCGTCTTTGTTCTGAATCTCGTTGGGAAACACGTTGATCGTGAAGACGTGGATGTTCTCGAGGGCTTGAACCAGCCGGGCATTCAAGACAACGTCGTCCACGGTGGAAGGGCGTCGTTGCCCGGTATCGGGATCGATCACGTAGATTGCCGTGCCCCCCGTGCCGTAGTGGACTCGATTCTTGGCCAACACGACGTCGTGTTTACCGTCCCGCGAGTAGAGGGTGATCGAGGAAGGGTTCGAGTCGATGGCGTCCTCGACCATAGTGCGCGGGAAACGCACCAACCGGGCGTCTTCATCCACGTTGGCGCCGGCGCGTCTGAGGATGTCCCGCGCCGTATCGGAATACACGGCCATGCCGCTTTGCTCGAGGATTCGAAATGCCTCCTCGATGATGCGATCTACGCTAGGTTCCGCAAGCGGTTTGTAGAGCGAGGCGGGAATGCCGCCCCGTGCAGCAGGGAAATACATGCCAACGTTCTCCTTTTGTCAAAGACTGCGCGCCTCAACAAGCCCTTGAATGCCTTGGGTCTTGAAAAGCTCTACGGCAGCCGCGCTCGGACACACGGCGGAGTCAAGGCGTTGTTTCAGCGGCTCGAGGAACTGCTCCTCGCCCAGGCCGCGCTTTCTCAGTCCGCGTTCAGCGATCTCTATCGTTCGGGTCGCCAACGTGCGAAGGGAAAGGCCGTTTACGGCGCCGAGCAGAACCTTTTCGCACGCGGCGTCGCGCGTTTGGCGAAGTGTTTGCCAGTCGTACGCGCGAAGTTCTTCCCAGGCTTCATCGGATTCCGAAGTCAACCCCAAGGTCAGTGCGGCCGGACAGAGCAGGGAATCTGCAGGTTGCTGATCGAAAACGCGATTCTCCACGGTGTAGTAGCGGCTGATCCGTGCGTTGAACCAATAGCACGAGTTGTGGAGTTCCACGTCTTCAGGCAAGGGGATTATTTTCACTTCTTCGCCGTCCAGGTTCGCGGCGCGCGCCGTGTCTTGACTGAAATAGTCTGCAAAGGAAGCATACTCTCGGGGGATCAGGGGCTGCCCATCGCGCTGCACGTACACGGGCTCGAGTTCCGTTACAAACCGGCAGTAGTCCAGCATGTCCTCGAAAGGCCGTTTGGGCACCCCGACGCGTCCCGCGGCGGGTTCCCACCAGTCCCAGAGTTTCTCGGACACGCATTGGAGACGCGGGTCCACTTCGTTGCGCCAGACACTCGAGTTGGCCGTCAAAGCTATTTGCGCCCCCGCAAACCCATTTAACACATTGACGGCTTGGATGACGCTCTCGGGCGGCACGCTGATGTGTACGTGACTTGCGGCATTGATCGTGAATAAGTGCACGTCATCGCCCCGCTCGGGGGGGATAACTTCGTTCGAGGGAAAGGCGATGTCCCAGAAGCTGGATCGCGCCTTTTTCATTAAAAGATCCTTGCTGGGCGGCGTGACGGGGTGAATCCCGTAGCCAAGGAAACGCACGTCGCGTTGCTCGGAAAAGAAGCGGAGTTCCTGCACAAGATCCTCGAGGTCGGCTTGAAGCTGGTGTAGGTCGCCCACATGCGCCAACGCAAACTCGGGCTTTGGGTATCCCGTTTCGTACGAGGCGATCGTGTCGTTTCTCTCTCCTGGCTTTCGCGCCCCCACAATCCTTCCCGTGAGTGCGTCTTCGACGGGGCGCCAGCCCCGCGTGCAGAGGAATTCCCACAGCGAAAACAGCTTATCTTGGCTCACGGCGGTTCCGTCTGGGTTTACGAACGGGAACTTGAGTTCCGCCCCGATCCGGACCTTTCCAGGCGCGATATCGGCGGTTGGGTCGCAGATGCCGCTCTGAAAACGTTCGTAGATTGCTGCCCACGCGGTCTTCATTGGCCCGCTCCGTCAGCTTTTCGGGTGAGACGGGACTCGCCCATGATGTGTCCCGCGCCTCGAATGACGTGTTTGTAGCTGGTCAGTTCCTCGAGTCCCATGGGGCCGCGCGCGTGGAGCTTGTCGGTCGAGATCCCAATCTCGGCGCCCATGCCCAACGACTCCCCGTCGCAGAACATGGTCGAGGCGTTCACCAGTACCACCCCTGAATCGACGCGTTTAACGAAATCACGCGCCGCCTTTTCGCTGTCGGTGACGATGGCGTCGGTATGGTGGGAGCCGAAGGCGTTGATATGCTGGATGGCGCCCTTCACATCCGTTACGACCCCGATTGACACGACATTGTCCAAGTACTCGGTGCGCCAGTCCTCTTCGGTAGCGCTCTCTACGTCGCCGACGTACTGCCGGGTCAACGGACACCCCTTCACGAGGACGCCCTGCGCACGGAACGCATCGATGATTTGCGGGAGGTGCTTACCGAGTCCGTGGTGCACCAAGAGCGTTTCCATCGCGTTGCAGACTTCGGGCATCAGGCACTTCGAGTCAAGGGCGATGTCTAGGCCGCGCTCCACCGGCGCCGATTCGTCAAGGTAAACGTGGCATATGCCTTCGAAGTGTTTGAGGACTGGCACGCGGGACTTCTCCGTTACGGTTCGGATCAGCCCCTTGCCCCCGCGAGGAATTACTAGGTCGATGAGGTCATCGCGCTGCAGAAGTCGATGGACGTCCTGGTGGTTTCCGGATATCACTTGCACGGCCATGTCCGGCAGGTCCGCCGCATTGAGGGCCGCGCGCCAGAGTTCCCCCAAGAGTTGGTTGCAGTGTTGGGCCTCGGAACCGCCGCGCAAGATGGCGGCATTGCCCGATTTCAAACAGAAGGCACCGGCGTTGATGGTGACATGGGGACGGGCTTCATAGATCATGAGAATAACGCCGATCGGGACGCGCACCCGCGTTGCCACCAAACCATTCGCGCATCGCTCTGCGTGAAAGGGCTGCCCTACTGGGTCCGGCAGGGCGGCGATCTTGCGCAGCGATCGAATCCGCCCTTGAATCTTGTCCTCGCCGAACCGTAGACGACGGACGAGGTCTTGATGCAGGCCGTTCTCCTTCGCGCGCCGCAGGTCGGCGGCATTGGCGGAAAGGATGTCCTGCGTGTGGCGCGCCAGTTTCTCCGCGAGGCAGAGCAATGCCTTGTCTTTCTGAGCGGTCGAGGCCGCAACCAGCCGCTCGCTGGCCGCTGCCGCACACTCGGCAATGTCCCGGGCCGTCATAGATTGCCTCTACTGGGTTCGGTTGCTTCTTTTTTTGAATCGAGAGCGCGGCACAGACCGTCCACGACCTTCTCGGCGGGCAGCGACTCCGAAAGCAATACCACGTTCGAGAAGTCCTCGAGCATCGGCAGAGACTCTTGGAACGAGGTCCGCCCGGCAACCAGCCCTACCGGCAACTCGGGGGCAACATCGCCAATATTCAGCAGGAGCTCCAAGACATCCAGTTCGCACTTCCGCGCATCGACCAAAACGCCCGCAACCTGCTCTCTGCACAACGTGGCCATGGTCCGCTGCATTCCTTTGCGCTCAAGCGGCGTGTAACCTGCGGCAAGCAAGGCTTCAGCCACGTCGCTGCGGAGCGGGACGCCAAGCAAAACAACCACCTGTCCGTTCATTTCCTACCTCTATGCGTGCACAGGGAGCGTCACCCCGTTGTCCTGCGCCACATCAAGAACAGGCAAGAGATGTGCCAGAAGAGGCTATTACGAGATAACAGTCGCTCCAGAAAGAACTTACGTCGGGATCCTCGATGAGCGCGGCTGTGGCGAGGCGGGCGTAATCCTCACGAACATCAGATCGGTGCGCATATTCAGCACAGAAGACCCACTTTGGCAGGCATATATGTGCACATCGTGCACAGTCCGCGTAAGGTCTATTACTGACGGCACCATGTTCCGCCCTTGACCGAGAAGGCTCCCACTTGGAACGCCGAAGACGATTATGACCGCGTATACAAAGGAGAAAGGAAGGCCCGAGGAGACCGAAAGTATGTGCATTTTATGCGCATGTTATGCTAGACAGACTGAATCAACCTATTTGTCGGACGCCACACCATCACCCTACGATGTCTCGTCTGACCGTTTCGCAGCCCGGCGTTTTGTCTTCTTGATGGCCCGCTCCAACCCGGCCAACGTCTTCAGGGAGTGAGGCCGCCGTTCATCGTACTTGATCAACGTGAACTTTTCCCCGTCCCATGGTGCGGAAGCCCCGCAAGAATCGCAGACTAGCTCGTCGAGCGAGTCGTTCCCGCGTAGCCCCACTTTTGTCGAACCGCACTTGCTGCAGGCAACAATGAGCTTTACGGTTTGGATGGTGCTCAGCGTCTTCTTTGCTTTTTCCCGCGTGTCCATAACTCCGTCCTCCGTACGATGCCATCACAACTCGCTCTGCCTGATCCGCTGCTTCACTACTGGCACAAGCGGCGCAGCCACGCTGAGACTCCTTAGGCCAAGCTTGAGAACCGTGGGAATCGTCTCGACGCGGCCGGCAAGTTCCCCACATAGCGTTACCGGTTTCGAGCCAACCTTCTGCAATACCATACTCAGCAACTCGAGAATCGCCGGATGGTCGTCGACAAAATACTGATTTACGAGCGGATTGTCCCGCCCAGCGGCCATGGCATACTGTGTCAAATCGTTAGTGCCCACGCTGAAGAAGTCGGCACGCTCTGCCATCCTGTCCGCACACAGCGCCGCACAGGGCGTCTCAATCATTGCGCCAAGCAACGGCATTCTCTCGTTACCCATTGCCGAACAGACTTCCTCCAGCATTGCTCTCACTGCCAAGAGGTCTTCCACAACAGTGACCATAGGAACCAGAATCCGCACGTCATATTCTTGCGATAGGCGAACGAATGCCTCGAGTTGCTCCCTCAGCAAATCGGGATAGGCAAGCAAGAGACGTATTCCGCGCAAGCCGAGAAACGGGTTCCGCTCTTCTGCGGCATCCAGATAAGGCAATTCCTTGTCTCCGCCGATATCCAGGAGCCTAACCACGATGGGCCGGCCCTTGGCGACGCTGAATGCCGCGCCCAGAGACCCGCATAACTCTTCCGATGTCGGGAGCCGTTTCGCTGCAAAGTAGATGCCTTCCGTTCGGAATAGTCCGATGCCGTCCGCCCCGTTCTCGACGGCGTGAATGGCGTCCTCCTGCCCGCTGACATTGGCCAGTACCGATACAGGTTCATCGTCGAGGGTCACTGCAGGTTCGCGGCGCAGCGCGCGCGCCTTTACCAGCAGGGCTTCTTGGCGCTCGATACGGTAAAGGAATTCCTTGCGGTCGTTGTCCGTGGGTTTGGGGATTACGGAACCGTCGTACCCGTCAACCAGCAATTGCTCACCGTTGTCAATCTTCCCGAAAATGTCCGTGATGCCTGCGACACACGCTATCCCCAACTCTCGCGTGAGCAGCGCCACATGAGACGCAGCCCCCCCGATCTCCAACACCACGCCCAGCACCCCCTGGCGCGACAACGCAACCGTATCGGACGGCAACAGCCATTTCGCGACGAGAATGCTGCCTTGAGGCACCTTTTCTAGCGGATGGCGCAGGCTCCGAGCCAGCGCGTGCAGTGTGCGTCGGCACAAGTCGCGCAGATCGCTTCCCTTGCGCCGCACCACGACGTCGTCCGTCGAGTCGAGGCGCCGCTCCCATCGGCGAAACACCGCCCGGACAACTTGTTCCGCATTGACAAGTCGTCTTGCCAAAGACGTTCCTAAGTCGGCAATGAGTTGTGGGTCTTCGAGTATAGCTCGTTGGGCGCCGAAGATCGTGGCATTCTCACTGTCGAGACTTGCCGTGAAGCGGTGTTCAGTTGCCTCCAAGTCTTCGCTTACGACTTGAAGCGCCTGCTCTATCCGCGCGAACTCGTCATCGACCTCGGACTCCTCGATCTCGAAGAGATCATGTTCCCACTGCAAAATGTCGCGACATACGAAAGCCTTTCCCTGCGCAAGTCCGCCTGAAAGGGGCCGTCCCTGCAAGACGTTGCTTTGCTCGACATCCTTCATTACGCTCGTCACCTCGTAGTCTTTGCGCGCTCTGCTTGGAGCGCACCGGTTCGCCATCGCGATGCTGGCGGGCCAGCTTCTGTATGAATCCCCGTCGCAAGACGGAGCAATTTGACCAGGTGGCGTATTGCTTCCATCTCCTGCTGGCACGCTCGACATATCTCTAGGTGCGCGTCCAGTGCCTTGCGTGCTGGGGTGTCTAGTTCATCGTCGATGTGCCCCGAAATCATGGGGGCAATTTCATCGCAGCGGGAGTGCATGATCCTTCGCAAATCTCGTTCTCGGTCTCTATCCAGCAAGAAATGTGCCGAGGCCCTGATCGGAACTGTACTATGCAACCGCCAACACGGGGCGAAGGAAAACCTGAAAACGAAGAAAAGGCCTTTACTTCGGCGAAAGTCGGCGTTCGGATGCCGCTGCAGACGGGGTCACTGCAAGAACGATAGGGAATGTGCACTTGGACACGCGCAGTCCAAGAGTCCTCACCGTGTCCATTCCCGCGCGAAGCGGCAGTCAGGACAGACTGGTAGGTGGGAGCCCCAGGAAACTCAGCCAAAGGCGTAGACGCTGCACACGGTCAAACGCCGTACTTGTCGATCTTGTTGTACAGCGCTCGGCGACTGATCCCCAGGAGCTTGGCGGCTGCCGTTCGGTTGTTGTTCACTGAGGCCAACGACCGGACAATCAGTTCCCGTTCGACTTCATGCAACGGAGTGCCGATTTCAAAGGTGACGGTCGGGCGGCTCTCAAAACCCGGACGGAAGCGCGGCGGCAGATGCTCCGGCAGTATCACTTCCCCTTGGCAGACCAAGACGGCCCTCTGAATCACATTTTTGAGTTCTCGAACATTTCCCGGCCAGTCGGAACCTTCCAGGGCAGCAATGCACTCAGGGGATATTCCCGAGACGTTCTTTTGGAAATACCGGTTATAGCGTTTGAGAAAATGGTCAATCAACAGTGGGATGTCCCCCTGGCGCTCTCGAAGGGGGGGCAACGCGATACGAAACACGTCGAGCCGATAGTAGAGATCTTCTCGAAAAGAACCATTCGCAACGGCCTCGGACAATTCCTCGTTCGTTGCCGCAAGGATCCGGACATCCGCTTTGACCGCCCGCTTTCCGCCGAGGCGCTGAAACTCTTTTCGCTCAAGCACCCGGAGCAACGAGATCTGCACTCTTTCCTCCAGCGTGCCGATCTCGTCAAGGAAGATAGTGCCTCCTTTTGACTGCTCAAACTTTCCTTGATACCGTTCGAGCGCGCCCGTGAAAGCCCCCTTCTCATGCCCGAACAACTCGCTGGCGACGAGTTCTGCGGGCAGCGCGCCCAGATGTACCGGAACGAAGGGGCCGTTCGAGACGGCGCTCTGCCTGTGGATGGCATCGGCAGCCAAGTCTTTGCCCGTGCCCGTCTCGCCAACAAGCAACACAGCGACATCCGTCGCCGCGGCCTGCCGGATTTGCCGATACACCTGTTGCATTGGCGACGAGCGCCCGACCAAGTCTTCCATTCGCGCCCGGGTCTTGTCTTTCTGAACCCGCAACGGCGTAGCGTCCGGGGGCCGGTTCGCTATTGCGGCTTCGACCAGGAGCCGCAACTCGTCATCACTAATCGGAAGCGTGGCATATTGATACGCCCCTGCCGCCAAAGAAGACATCGCAAGCTTCAGGTCGCGCTCCTCGGCCAGGAAAAGGACCTGCGTGCCCGGACTCCGCGCCGAAACAACGTCCAGCATCTCCACCCCATCGATCTCACCCTCGCGAACCGCCACACTCGAAATCAGCAAAATGTCGTAGACCGTCTCTTCAAAACGCTCCAAAACGCGATCAAGATTCGGTTCGTAATCGACCTGCGACGCGTCCGTCGGGAATAGTCGACGAAGGCGTTCACGTAGCTCCGATGTTTTCGTCACACAGATGATGCGCACACCGCGTCGTCTCCGTTTCCTGATAAGGGAAGGTTGCTTGTGCCCACAAAGTCTCATTCTACCGGTTTGGATTGGACAGCGCAAAGACGCCACAGCCCAACGCAGCAATCCGCCCGTCACGGCTATTGTATGATTCCGAGGGGCGCACAGTGAACGCCCTAACGTCATTGCCCCCGGAGGGTCAATCGCCCATGGAACCCCGTACTCGCCATGCTTGACTCGAGCCGAGAACGTACCGATGGGATACCATCTTTCGAATCCGGGTGACTACTTAGATCCCGGCCCCAATCTTGTAGCGATAGTCCGAGAATTTGGGATATACTGTTCGCAGAAACAGGATCTTGAACGCGAAGTTTGGGGGTGCGCCTCAGAACCAGCGTGCCCGCGGCACGGGCAGTGTGAAGAACGCAAGACTTCATTGCTTTACTCTATTCTGCGGTATGCCGGTATTCATGGCAATATCAGGCATCAACGCCATCAACTATAATCGCGGGTACAGCCCACTCACCTTCACCGTTCGAGGGGCGGAAAACGTTGACTGGGTGAACGAGAAGGCCAAGGTTTCCTTACTTGGCTTTTGAGGGCCGTGCCACGAACCTGCCCCTGCATGCGATATCGAGCCACAAGATACGACGTGGGAACGGGTAACCTTGTGCCAGGTGCTGGGGTGTCCAGAAACACGGCGAGTACCGCGCCAGACGCGAAGTCTTCGGCATCTCCGACTGTACGGGACGCGTCACCACCATTGCCCACGTCTGCTGCCCCGGCTGAAACCCGTAACGCCTTCCCGGTCTCGCTCACAACAGCAGCCCACAGCCGCGTTTCGGCTGAACGCAAAGGCGACCAGTCGATGGCGGAAACGCAGACAGAGCCAATCGCCGAACTCGTTACCGAGATCCGCTCCTTGCGTCTTGTCATCCAATATGAAAGCCAAGTCCGAAGGAAGTACGATCAGCCCTTGACACGCGAACAGGCCGCAGAGTACCTTGGCGTACACAAAGACACGCTATACGGATGGGCCGTCGAGGAAGGGCGTATTGCCTACTCGAGGCTCGGCGACGGTACGAAGGCGTCACTGAGGTTTATCAAGAAAGACCTCGACGAGTTTGTTGATCATCATCGCGTACCGGCAGTTGAAGAAACGCGCGCTCGAAAATCGTGACTAGATGCTTCCGATTGTGCCCAAATTGTGTCCGAGCCGACCAATTCCAACCAATTCCGACCCACATAAGCCAAACCCACACCGCAACAAAACCCAATAAAACCAAGCCAAAACAACATCAACCAACTGAAACCTACTCGCCAGGTCTACTTTGGGAGCAGGGGGTCGCCGCTTCGAATCCGGCCGCCCCGACCATTGTACACCCAGTCGAGTAACAGCAGGTCCCTGCGGCTTTGCAGATCGGTCAGTCAGTGGGCCAGCCCCGCTGCAGCCGCGGCCAGACTTCCTGTTGCAATTCAGTTCCTCGACACTTACAATCCCCGCGAATTAAGTAGGGGAATACGCCGCAAAGGACACGAATCAAGGGGAAGACGGTGGCGTCAGGGTTCGACTTCGCCGAAGAATCAAGGGGAAGGGATGAGTCATTTTCAGGTGCGTGGTCTTGAAGGGTGCACGTCGTTTATGACCTGCGACGTGCTTGACATGGAATACTTCGGACGATTGGCAAAACGCGGCGCGGAGGCTGGCATAAACGTCTTGACGCTCGTCATGATACCCGACGCCTACTATCCAGAGACTTCAAGCAAGAAGTCGTGGGAATTTGAAATGGGCCTGGACTGGCCGTGCAAGAGATACCCCGAACACAGGAACCCCCGGTGCCCGAATGCAGACCCGGATACAGAGTATCTGCCGCAGCTTGTCAACCTGTGCCACACCCTGGGCATCCGCGTTTACTTGCGCACCATAAACAATAAGCACAAGTGGTTGTTTCCGGCTAAAAAGCACTGGCGGGCGTTGCGGGTCAAAAACGACGGGAGCCAGAGTGTTGTCGATGCCTGTTGTTGGGACATCGCGGAATTCATGGAATATTACTACGCCCTGCTTGACGACCTGCTTCAACGATATGCAACCGGCCCCAACGCGGTCGATGGCCTCATGCTCGACCAGCAAAAGTGTTTCGGGGCCTATATCAACGCGGAATCGCGCGAGAAGTTCCGGGACATCATGGGCCACGAGATGGACCTGGGCAATGTGCAGGAGATCCTCGATTACTGGTCGATTCGCAACGCCGAGCGTGTCCGCGAAACGGTTCGGTTCTGCAAGGCCATCAACCCGGACTTGGACGTCGGCGTGACGCTCGAGGG
>DUZM01000008.1 GCA_013349485.1 Candidatus Hydrogenedentota bacterium
AAAGGACGGTCTCGCCGCCGCGCAACACCCGGTGTGCAACCGTATTGCTGATGCGTAGCCCCCCTTTCTCCGCGTGAACCAGCTTGCCGTTGCGAATCATATGAATGTTGCGGCACACGGGGCACGGGAGCAGTTCCTGGCCCGCGGCGTCCGCAAAAAATATGGCGCCCCGCTGCGCGTCGATGGCTTTCATGGTCGTCTCGAGAATTCGATCGAGCAACGGACAAGGCTCATAGTTCGACGCGATCTCGTTCATGACGGTACACACCGCCCGAAGCGCTTCTTCCGATCGATCCGCCTTGGCAGGTTCGAGGGCAGGTTGCCCGGCCAGAAGCGTCTCCGAGAAGAACACCGTCTCATCCTTTGGCGGTCCTTCTTCGTCGGGCCCTTCGACTTCTTCCAACTCGAACCGCAGCGTCGCGTTGCCCACCTCAATTCGGTCGTTGTGGCGGAGTTCCCCCGCCGGCAGTCGCTCGCCGTTGACGGCGGTGCCGTTCGCACTCCCGAGGTCGCGCCAATAAAAACCGCCCGGCCGCGCCCGGATCTCGACATGGCGCCGGGAAACCGAGCTTTCCATAATTTGATAGTCGCAGTCGGCGCCCCGGCCAATGACCAGCAGGTCGCCCACCGGAATGCGCTCGGCCTCACGTCCCTCCGCCTCGTGCACGAGGAAACCTAAAAGCACCGTCTCATTCTCCTTAACAATACTGCCACGGACGCCTCGGCTAAGTTTATATCCATCCCTACCCTCAAACACAAGCCCAAGGCGATCCATGCCCCAATCCGCCGCACGTTGCACCTGTGCCTTCGGCAAATCAGTTGAACTGAGGGGTCAGAAACCGGAGACGAGAATACGCAAAATCCGCGGGACGCATGTTGCTTTAACGGCAGGCAAAGGTCTAGCGACCAAGTCCGGCGCCGTCGGCGAGACTGCCGTTGGCTTTGGGAAGTTCGACAATGAACCCGCGCTGGGTGTCGTATGCCAGGTTGCCTTGGTGTTCCCGGACGGTCTCGCGCGCGGCAAAGAGGCCGAGTCCCAGGTGGCTGTCGTCATTCTTCATCGTATAGAACGGCTCGAAGATGGTCTCCGCCTCGGTTTCCGGCACCTTGTCGCCGGAATCCCACACTTCGATGATGACATGATCGTCTATGTCGTGCAGGCGCACGGCAATGCGTTTCTGCGGGGCCGAGGCAACGGCCTCGATGGCGTTGCTTATCAGGGAAAGGAGAACCCTCTCGAGCTTGGGTTGGTCGCCGATGATCGAGGTTCTCCCCTCTTCGTAAGAGGTCTCGATCCGGATCTGGGCAGTCTTGAGGTCGTACTGCCTGAGCCCGACGGCCCGTTTGATCAGTTGCGCCGGATCGATTCGCGCTCTTCTCGGTTTGGGCTTGCGTGCAATTCCCGTGAGTGCGTTAAGGAGATCCGTACACTTGCGAACGCCCGAGATAATCTCGCCCACCATGCGCTCGGAATCTTTGCTCAACTCGTTGTCGAGCTGGATCAACTCGACGTAGGCGAGAATCGCCCCGAGGTAGTTATTAATATCATGGGTAACGCTACTCACGCACTCGCCGACTTGGCTGTAAGAGAACAGTTCCAGTAGCCGCTGTCGGGTCTCTTTTGTCGCGAGGTCTACATGCGCAACCACAGCCAATCTCCCCCCGTGTCTACACTAGTAGGTTTATTGTGCCATAAGTTGCCTGGCAAATCAAGCGGTATTTCCCGTAAGGACTCCCCTCGCTTGCGACTTTTGCGCAGTTTTAGAGGTTTGCGGCAACGCTTTCCGCAAATTCACTGCATTTCAGCTCCGTTGCCCCCACCATGAGCCGGGCAAAGTCGTAGGTAACCCTTTTTGCCTTGAACGTTTTTACGATAGCGTTGACGATCGCGTCCGATACCTCACCCCATCCCATGTGTTCGAACATCATCACCCCGGAGAGGATGATGCTGCTCGGATTGACCTTGTCGAGGTTGGCGTACTTTGGCGCGGTGCCGTGCGTCGCCTCGAATATGGCAGCGCCGGTTTCGTAGTTGATGTTGGCGCCGGGGGCAATGCCGATGCCGCCGACTTGTGCGGCGAGGGCGTCGCTTATGTAATCGCCGTTAAGCTTCATCGTCGCCACGACGTCGAACTCGAGCGGCCGCGTCAGAATCTGTTGGAGGAAAATGTCGGCGATGGCGTCTTTCACGAGCAGTTTGTCGCCGGGTTGCCCGTTGCAGTCTTCCCAGGCAACGGCCACGTCGGCGAACTCTTCCTTGACGAGCTCGTAGCCCCACCTTCTAAACGCGCCCTCGGTGAACTTCATAATGTTGCCTTTATGGACGAGGGTCACGGACGCGCGCCGGTGTTTCAGGGCGTGATTAATCGCGGCGCGCACGATCCTTCTTGTGCCGCGTTTGCTGATGGGTTTGAAGCCGATGCCGGCGTCCGGGCGGATATGCCAGTCGAACGCGCGGCTGACGAACGCGATAAACCGCCGCGCCTCCTCGCTGCCTGCCGCGACCTCGAGACCTGAATATACGTCCTCGGTGTTCTCGCGAAAAATTACCATATCGACCTTGTGCGGTTCGCGCACGGGACTCGGCACGCCCTCGAACCAACGAATCGGCCGCACACACGCAAACAGGTCCAGTTGCTGCCGAAGCGTCACGTTCAGGCTGCGATAGCCGCCGCCCACGGGCGTGGTGAGCGGACCTTTGATGGCGATGTGATACTCGCGGATGGCGTCCAGCGTCTCTTGGGGAAGGTAGCTTCCGCACAAAGCATTCGCCTTTTCGCCCGCGTAGACTTCCATCCACGCGACTTCCCGCCCGGCGCCGTAGCAATGTTTCACCGCCGCGTCGAACACCATTCGGGCCGCGCGCCAGATGTCGGGCCCCGTGCCGTCGCCCTCGATGAAGGCGACGATGGGACGGTTTGGGGTTTGCAGTGCCCCGCCGGCGTCGATGGCGATCCGCTGGCCTTGCGGAACTTCAATATGGGTATAATCCGTCATCCTCGCCCTCGAGTGTCGTTCCGGGACTTCCTTGAGAATGACCGCCAATCCGCCTTCGGGACGGCTTTTGAGGTTCTCTGAAATAAGGGGCGCCGCGGCTAAAGCGCCACGAGTCGCGCCTGGGTCACGTGAGGCACCTGACGCACCTTGTCCAACAGATCCTCGCCGGGTCTCGCGTCGAGGTTGAGCACCGTCAACGCCAAACCGCCCGGTTCGGTGCGCCCGAGCGTCATGTTGGCGATGTTGATGCCGGCCTCGCCCAGCAACTGCGTGATGCCGGCCATGATCATCGGCTTGTCTTCATTGTTGCACACAAGCATACAGCCTTCGGGCTTGGCGTCTACGCGAATGCCGTCGATGCTGCAGATCCGCGCGTCCCCTTTGCCGAACAACGTACCGACAATGTGATGGCTCTCCTTGTCCGTGGCGACGTTCACGCCGATGCTGAAGGCGTAGTCCAACACGGCGGCCCGACGCTTCTCGCTGCACTCGATGCCGTGGGCCTCGAGCAGCGAAGGCGCGCTGACTTCGTTAACGGTCTCGACGAGCGGTTCGAAGAAACCCTTGAGAATGGCCGTTGTGACGGGGTACATATCGGCCACGCCGAAATCGCCCGCATACTCGATTCGGATCGACGACGGATGCCCTTCCATGTAGAGTCCCTGGAACCGCCCCAACCGCTCTGCAAGGTACAGGATCGGCTCGAGTTGTTTGCGGGTGGCGCCGTCGAGGCTGGGCACGTTCACGGCGTTGACTATCGTGCCCGCGGTCAGATAGTCAACCATTTGCTTGGCGATTTCCACGGCCACCGACAGTTGGGCTTCATCGGTCGAGGCGGCTAGGTGCGGCGTGGTTACAACGTTCTCGAGTCCAAGGAAAGGGTTGTCTTCGAACGGCTCGGCGGTGTACACATCGAGTGCCGCCCCGGCGATGAGGTTTTCTTTGAGCGCCTGAGCCAGGTCGGCCTCATTGACGAGTCCGCCCCGGGCCGTATTGATAATGCGGGCGGTGGGCTTCATTCTGTTTAACTGCGGCATGGCGATCATGTTGGCGGTCTTTTCGGATTTGGGCGCGTGCACGGTAATGAAGTCCGAGCGTTCGAGCAGTTCGTCCAGCGTCACCAACTCTACGCCCAAGGCCTCCGCTTTGAGTTTGGTCAGAATCGGGTCGAAGACGATGACGTTCATCTCGAACGCCTGCGCCCGTTTGGCCACCGCGGAACCGATCCTGCCGATGCCGATGACGCCGAGGGTCTTGCCGCAGACTTCCGTGCCCATGAATTACTTGCGATCCCACCGCCCCGCCTCCATGGACGCGTGGGCGCGGGGCACGTTCCGGCACAGCGCAAACAGCAGCGCAAACGTATGTTCACAGGTCGATATCGTGTTGCCGCCGGGCGTATTCATGACCACAATGCCCATCTCTGTGGCGGTCGCCTTGTCGATGTTGTCCGTGCCGACGCCTGCCCGGCCGATTACTCTGAGTTTCTTGGCGTTTCTAAGGGCTTCCCCGGTGACTTTCGTGGCGCTCCGCACCACGAGCCCGTGGTAATCGCCGATGACGCCGGCCAGTTCATCGGGTTGCTGGGACGGTCCTACGTCTACTTCAAACCCTTTGGCCTGCTGGAAGACGTTGACGCCCTCCTCGCTCAACCCGTCCAGCACCAGGATCTTTGGCATGGCTCACTCCCCCGCAAAGTAGCGTTGCGCCGCCGCAACGCCCTCGCCAACTCGGACGTTGACGCCGAGTTCTTTGAGCGCGAGTTCCACCGCGCCGAGAACGACAAGCATGTCGAATTGGTCATAGTACCCCATGTGCGCGATCCGCTCGATCCTGCCCTTCAGATGTTCCTGGCCACCGGCACAGGTCACCTTATATTCGTCGCGCAGTTTCTTGTGCAGCACGCCGCCGTCGAATCCCTCGGGCAACTTGATGGCCGTGGCCGCGTTCGACGGCGATTGAGCGAATAGCGCCATGCCCATGGCCACGACGCCGGCCCGCGTCGCCTCGGCAAGTTTACGGTGACGCGCCCACAACGGCTCCATGCCTTCGTCGAGAATCATATCAAGCGATCTATCCAGGCCGATGACGCTCGAGACTGCCGGCGTGAACGGCGTGGTCTTCTTTTCAAGATTGCTCAGGGCCTTCTCGAACGACAAATAGAATTTGGGCAGCGTCGAATGCGCCATCGCGGCCCGGGCCTTTGGTCCGAGGGCCGCAAATGCAAGGCCCGGCGGAAGCATAAGCGCTTTCTGCGAGCCCGCCACGACCACGTCGATTCCCCAGTCGTCCATCCGCAACTCGTCCGCGCAAACGGCGCTGACCGCGTCCACCACCAACACGGCGTCCGTATTCGCGGTGATCTCGGCAATGGCCTTTACGTCGGTCAAGCCGGTGGTGCTCGTCTCGTTGAGCGTGGTAAACACGGCCTTGGTGTCCGGATTGTGCTTGAGGCCCTCTTCGATTCGCGCCGGGGCGACGGCCGTTCCCCACTCGATGTCGATGACGTTCATTTCGACGCCATGGGCCTTGCCGATTAGGCCCCACCGCTCGCCGAACTTGCCGCCGTTCACCGATATTGCTTTGTCGCCGGCCGAGAGCAAGTTTACGACCGCAGCCTCCATGGCGGCCGTGCCCGAACCCGATAAGATGACCACCGGGCTCGAAGTCTGGAAAACCGACTTGAGTTTCTCCGAAACGCGAACGAAGACCTCCTCGAATGCCGCTTGCCGATGGTGCGTCATGGGCGCGGCCATGGCAAGCAAGACTTCCGGCGGCACGCTCGTCGGACCCGGCGTAAACAAACGTTGTTTTCTCATCATGATGCGTTACCCTACGAGGGCTGACTGCACTCCCTTTCGTTAACAGAGAACCGACCCAAATATGAGCGAGGAAACCATGAATCCGAGGAGCCCTGAGGCTACCAAACCGAGCTCACCCGTGTCAAACTTCATCGCCTCCTAGAAAGTGCTTGATTTTGGCGTAATGTAAAGCTAACATATGCTGCCGTTTCCGGAAAGGAACGGATTGGTTGCCGACCCCAAGCCTCCCTTGAGCAAGGAGAACTCGCGTAAGGCGGCGTTAGCAGCTTCAAGCGTCAGAGGAGGTTATATGCGTTGCATAAGGGCAAACACCTTCTGATTGACTGTCGAAACGTGGCGCGGGAACTGTGCCTGGACGACAAGCGTTTTCTAGACGTCATGGCACGGGCCGCCGAGCGAGCCGGCGCCACCGTTATTTCGCAAGTCCGCTACAAGTTCGGTCTCGATTCTCCCCCGGGTTTTGCCGCCGTCGTTGTCCTGGACGAAAGCCACTGCTCGGCCCACACGTACGCCGACTTAGGCCTCGTGGCGCTGGATATCTTCACCTGCGGCAATACCGAACCCAGGGAGGTGCTCGAGTATCTCCGAGCGGAGATGGATCTGGGCAACGTGGCCGTCAGGGAGTTGCGTCGGTTCGAGGCGCCCAACCTTGTTCTCGATCCCGTGGTTGCCGGCTGCGAGACTACTTTCGCGTAGTTCGTGCCTAAAGGGGAGCGGACAAGATGGCGACGCGTGATCTGCATGATGGCCGCCGCGACGGCTTGACACCGCTGGAAGCGTTGGACTTGGCGGGCGTTGACTCGTTCTCAGGGCTCGTGCGCGCCATGAGGGCAACGGCATTTGGAGGGCGTCAGCTTGGCACGGCCCTCGATATCTTTCTCGACATGGCGCGAGATCGGGAATGCCTTGTCGTCATGACCCTATCGGGCGCCATGACCGTGGCGAAACAGGGCACCATCATCTGTGAGATGGTCGACCGGGGCCTTGTACATGCCATTGTGGCCACCGGGGCGTTGATGGCCCACGGCTTGACCGAATCCATCGGCCTCGTGCATTACGCCGCCCGTCCCGACGCCGACGATGGCGAACTCTATGCCAAAGGCTATAATCGCGTCTACGACACCCTCGAGATGGAAGCCAATCTCAACAGCGTCTCGGAAGTCGTAGCCCGCGTGCTCAACGCCTCTAATCCCACGGACGGCGTCTGGTCGTCACGCCAGTTCTGCAAGGCCATCGGCAAGTACCTGGCCGATGCCGACGACGGACGCGGCGTTCTGCAAAGCGCCTTCCGACAAGATGTTCCGGTGTTTATTCCCGCCTTCACGGACAGCGAGATGGGCCTTGACGTCGCTACCTGGGCCATGGCCCAGCCGGCCGACCAGCCAAACCGCAACGGGAAAAACGGCGACTTGGCGCCCGAAGAAGTCTTCCGGGCCGCTCCCCCGTTCAATCCGTTTCTCGACCTCCAGGAATATGCCCGCCTCGTCGGCCAGGCGGCCAGACTCGGCATTTTCACTATTGGCGGGGGCGTGCCGCGCAACTGGGCGCAGCAAGTGGCGCCGTATTACGCCATCACACGGGATCGGCTCAATGTCCCGCTTAAAGAACCGCGGTTTCAATACGGCATCCGGATTTGCCCGGAGCCGGTGCATTGGGGCGGCCTTTCCGGATGCACCTACTCGGAGGGCGTAAGTTGGGGAAAATTTGTGCCTCCCGACGAAGGCGGACGATTTGCCGAAGTTTACGCCGACGCGACGCTTGTGTGGCCGCTGCTCATGAAGGCCGTGTTCGAAGAACTCGACAGAGACTAACCATGTATCGTTTCCTGTCCGAGGACGAGCGATTTCTTGCACTGGCCGATGCGGCTGCCGATCCTCAGCGCGCGGGCTGCGTCATTGTACCGGTCCCCTTCGAAAAAACGTCGTCGTACGGTACGGGATCGCGGGCCGGGCCGGCGGCGATACTGGATGCCTCGCGTCAGGTCGAAGTCTTTGACGCAGCCCTCGGCCTCGAACCCCATACGCTGGCCGGCGGCATCGCGACGCTGCGTCCGCTCGAAGTAGACGACTGCGACGGCCCCGGCGTGGCCGAACGCCTCGAGCGCGTCGTCCAAGACTGGCGTGACGCCGGGAAACGCGTCGTGACGCTCGGCGGGGAACATACGAGCGTTGTGGGCGCGATCAAGGCGCACGTACAAGGCGCCGCCGACGTGACCCTGCTGCAGCTCGACGCCCACAGCGACTTGCGCCCCGAGTACGACGGCGACGCGTGGAGCCACGCCTGCGCGATGGCGCGCGTGCTGGACTTCCACGCCGGAATTGTCCAAGTCGGCGTGCGCGGCCAGGCCCAAGAAGAACGCGCAATCGCCGAACAGCACGGCCTCAGAGTCTTCTACGCGGAAGACCTTCGCGGCGACGAGCGTATGGCGGCCCATTGGATTAACGACGTCCTGGAAGCCGTGGCGCCGAGGGTCTACGTCTCGTTGGACTGCGATGTCCTGGACCCGTCCATCATGCCCGCTACCGGCACGCCGGAGCCCGGCGGGCTGACGTGGCGGCAGATAGACGCTCTGTTGCGGCGTCTATGCGCTTGCACCGAGTTGCTCGGATTCGATGTGAGTGAACTCGCGCCCGCACCCGGGCTTATTCATCCGCAGTTTACGATTGCGAAATTAGTGTACCGGCTCATCGGCCATATGTTCGCGGGGGACCTATTGTCCGTATGAGTGGCGCAACAATAGCATCATAAATGGAGGATGAAAACGATGGCGTCGAGGAAACACAGGTGGGACGACGAAATGGAACACGAGTTCCCGAGCAGGGATGGAAAACGCAGGAAACGGTCGCACCGGCGCAAAAAGACGGTTCATATTGCGGACCCGTTTGGCCGGCCCGAAAGGAGAACCATGCGCCGTCAGACGACATCCGAGTATGAGCGTGACGACGCGCTTCCCGAGTCACTCGACGCCGCATTCTCGGATGAAGATATCGAGGAGAATGAGGTTGTCCCTCTGGACTTCGACGCTGATTCGGACTACGAGTATGCCGATCGACTCGACGCGGAAACGCTGGAGGATCTCGGGATCGACTACTCGCCGCGGGATTGGGAGTAGGTTTCGCCGGCTTGGTCAGCGGCCCTGAGTTCACAGAGCGACTTCGCCCGCCGGGAGTCCTCAACCGTGGAGACCCTCGAATGAAACGCATTAAAGAAGGATACTTGCTTCCCAGCGCCGCCTTCCCCGTGCCCCGAGGCAAGGTCTGCCTGTATGGCGAGGTCGACAAGCCGCCCGGCGCCGGGGATCTCGTGTGCGGGACCGTAACCTACCTCGGCCAACACGTTTCGCTGGAAAACAAACAAGGGCGCATCCATGCGATGCACTCGGGTACGCGCGCCGTCTTTGTGCTGGGAAATCGCTACGCGCCCGACTATTACGAGGGCCACGTGCCCGATCACCTGCCCGCCAAACTGGACCTGCTGTCTCGGTCCGGCATTGTCGGCCTGGTCAAAAACAAAAGTTCCTTGGTGGGCGACCCCACCCAGGTGCGCGTCCACGGATATTGCTGCGACGGCAACGGCGCCGTGCTTAACACGCGGGCCTTCAATTGCGTGAGACCCAAAAAAAAGGACAAGACGCCCAACCGCGCCAAACTCATTCTCAACATCGGCACGTCCATGAACAGCGGCAAAAGCACTACGGCGGCGGCGTGCTGCTGGGCGCTCAACAGCATGGGCTACACCGTGCGCGGCTCGAAAGTGACGGGAACCGCCGGCCTAAAAGACATACTACTCATGGAAGACAACGGCGCCTCGCCGGTGGCCGATTTCACGTATCTGGGCTACCCGTCGACCTACCTGGCCGACATGGCCGATCTCCTGCACATATTCAACAGCCTCGATCTCAAATATGCCAACAGCCCCCGGAACTTCTGGGTCGTCGAATTCGCCGACGGCATCCTGCAACGGGAGACGGCCATGCTGCTCGAGACAGAGGAAGTCCGATCGCGAATTCACCGGCTGATCTTCAGCGCCTACGACGCCTTCGGCGCGATAGGCGGGCTGAGCATCCTTAAGGAACGATTTGGGTTGTTTCCGGACGCCATATCCGGGATTTGTTCTTCGTCGCCGCTCGGGATGCGGGAACTGAAGCAGTACACCGAGCTGCCTATATTCAACAACGTCCAGCGAGACCTGCGTCAGATGGCCGACATCCTCATCTGACTTGTTCCGAACGTCGCGCCGCCTTGGCGCTCCTGCCCATGATTGACGCGGGACGCATTTGGGTGGTCGGATACGGTTTGGGCGCCGTCCCCTTGACGCCCGCATCGTTTCATACGGCGGTTGCGTTCGCAGATTCGCACTCAGGATATCGGCGATTGGGTCTCATTGCGCTTTGCCCGGCGTGGTGGTATGGTAAAAAGCGAGGGCAGTTTGAGAATTCGAAATCAGGCGCGTTTCCAGGTATATTAATGTGGTCGTTTCCGGTATTGCCATTCCCCCTCTCGAGTCGCGCCCAACGGGAGCCACCACGTTGCGTCCCAGAGGAAACGCATCCAACCTCTTAATCATCAGTAACTTACAGAACAAAAACTAGACCAATGGATGTCAAAGAAGAATTACTGGAAAAGGAGCGGCGCCTCAAGGAAATTCTCCGAGGCTGCGGCAGTATCGCGGTGGCTTATTCCGGCGGCGTTGACTCGACCTATCTGGCCGACGTGGCCCACGAGGCCCTCGGCGACAACGCCCATATGATTCTGGACGACTCGCCGTCGATCCCCCGCTCAGAGCTCGAGGAGGCAAAGGCCCTGGCCAAAACGCGCGGTTGGCGTCTCGCCCTGGTTCAAACCGACGAGTTCGCCAACGAAGCGTTCCTCAAAAACGACCGTCAACGCTGCTACGTGTGCAAATCGGTTCTGTTTAACGAGATGCTCGCCTATGCCCGGGAGCACGGCATCGCCGTCCTGGCCTACGGCGAGAACGCCGATGACCCACAAGACGCCGCGCGCGTCGGCGCTATGGCCGCCGCTGAAAAAGGCGTGGTCGCCCCGCTCCAGCAGGCCGGACTCACGAAAGACGATATACGACAACTGAGCGCCCGCCGCGGCTTGCCCACCTGGGACAAGGCATCGTTTGCATGTCTGTCCTCCCGTTTTCCGCCGGGAACGCGAATCACGCTCGACGCCATGCAGCAGATCGAGCGGGCCGAGGAAACGCTCAAGCGACTCGGATTTCATCAATACCGCGCCCGCCATCACGGCGATTTGTGCCGAATCGAGATCGAGCCCGCAGAGTTCGACAAAATGCTCGATTTAAAGACTCGGGAACACGTCGTTCGGGAGATCCGTGCCGCGGGCTACCGACACGTCACCCTCGACTTAAAGGGATACCAAGCGCCCGGCCAAACCGGGGGCGCGTCGGGCTAGTCCGGACGCCGCCTACGTGAACAGAATAACCGTCGCAGCCTCGTACAGCGCCGCTATTAGCAGCATCACGCCGACCAGGAGCGTTCCACTCAGCATAACCTTCAGGCCGTGAACGAACTCCGGCATAAACCGCCCCGACAAGAGTCCTTTCACCGCGCGGATCGGGAGCACGGACACGATGAACGACGCGAGAACGTAGGCCTCCAGCTCGAGCGTCATCGTGATGCAGTGATACACATAATGCTCGACAAATCCCGTCCAGATGGGGGCCATGACAAATCCGACCAGCGCGAAGCTAAGGAGGTTCTTGACGACGCCGGCAAATGGGACGACAAACGAAGGGAGAATGCAGAGCCCCACGGTTTGGACCACGTAGTTGTTGACAAATGTGGCCAGCGCGGCCAGTAGAACGTTTCCCGATGCATAGGCCGCCCCGATATAGCTCAAATCGCCTTCAATGAATAGGCTTCCCACATATTCCCCCATGCGGGCGTTGGCGATCGGAAAGGCCAGTGCCGCAATCGTGAAGAAGAATAATGTGCCGTAACATCCCGCGTGACTCGCCCACAACAACGACCCGCTTGCCGAAAGCTCCTCAAGGACGAACGCCAGTGGACCCCGCGCGCGGCGGCCGGCCTGCCTCAGAAAACGTATCTGTGCCGCGGCCCCGCCCCAGGCCACAAACGCGAGGCCCAGGATTGTTCCCAACGAGATCCCGCGCGGAGTGCGCGTATGGCGAACCAATCGAATCTTGGTGTCCGCGCCTTTAAGTTCGCCCAAGTCGTCTCCCCGGATGCGCGCCATGCCGTCCGGCGCGAGCCACCCCTCGACGGCGCCGGCCTCGGTTAGGAAGAATCGTGCCAGATGTCTGTCATACGGCAAGGCATAGCTGAAGGTAAAACCGGGGACCCCACGCTGGATACGTCCGACCACCTCGAACTGCACGTCGTCCATCACAAAACGATCAAGCCGGGCCAAATCGCCTGCCAAGACCTCTGGCGCGCCCGGTTCCGGCATCCTGCCCCAGGCCAGTAGCGATTCCCACGTGTCGCGAGGCAAATCAAACATCATAACCCGCTCTTGTTTATCCAAGTTGAGTTGCGCAATAAGTTCTGCATCGGCGGGGCGCTGGCGCAACGAGCGCAAAACGATCTGCGTGATCGGAAAGTTTGCCAGAGGCACGTGGCGCATTCGGACAGGTATACAGTCCGACCACAGCGGCGGCCCCTCGAGGATCAATACGGCGTCCCGCCATACCTGGCCCGACAGCGCACGGGACTCGCAGATGCTCATGCACGCGATGATGGCAACGCCCGCGCATAGCAAGGCCAACGGCGCCTTGAGCAAAGCCCACAACGAAACACTCCGGGGCTCGTCCCGATACACCCCGAGGTCAGGGCCTACTGGGCCTGTTGCGCCGGACGGGCCGGCTCCGCGCTCAGGGTCGGTTCTTTGAGAGTGTTCCGTATCGGACATACGGTTTGTCCTGTTCGCCCAACTTGCGTTTTGCGCGCCTGCTGCCCGTCAAGACCAAGGCGGCCGGTACGGCCTTGAGCTTCTACTCGCAGAACATTTCTCGATATGGGTGCGCTACGGCGCGCTCACAAATCAATCGACGCTTTCAGGACATTATCCCCGGCGTTGCTGACCAATGCGAACGCCTCCTGGCTCCGCTCCAGCGGAAAGGAATGCGTAGCCAGCGCCTTCAAATCGGCTTGCCCCGACGCAGCCACCGCGATCGCCCGGGGAAAATCAAAGCGGAATCTGCGGCACCAGTGAAGCGTAAGTTCTTTGTGCCGCGCCACGTTCACCGGGAACGGGTCCTCGATGGCGCCCGAGATTCCCGTAAGCACACACCGCCCGGCCGGGCGGACGACCTTGCAGGCAAGGCCCGGCGTGTCCGACGATCGGGCGCAGTCAAACGCCACGTCCACGCCGCGGCCGCCCGTCCGATCCAACACCGTCTCGACCGTGTCGTGCTTGCCCGCATTGAAGGCGAAATCGACGCCAAAGCGCAAACCGGCTTCCGCCCGATAGTCTAGAAGGTCTGTGCCGATCAGTTGCCCGGCCCCGGCGAGCTTGGCCATCTGCGCCGTCAGGAGTCCGACGGGGCCGAGTCCCAGTATTGCGGCGGTCTCGCCCGGGCGGACGCGCGCCAAGTCCACCGTATGCAAGGCCACAGCCAAGGGTTCGATGAGGGCGGCTTGCGTCGGGCTGAGTTTCTGAGGAACCGGGAAACAGAAATCGGCCGGGAACGTCACGTACTCGCACAGCACGCCGTCATACGGCGGGCCGCCCGGAAACACCATGTCGCGGCACACGTTGTAGTGCCCCGTGCGGCACGATTCGCACTGGCGACACGGTATGCCCGGCTCGACGGCCACCAGGTTCCCCACGAGATCCGCCCCGGCCTCGTCGCCCACCTCCTCGATGATTCCCGAAAACTCGTGCCCGAGTATCAACGGTTCCGTAACGGTGACCTCGCCGATGCCGCTCCCCTCGAAATAGTGCAAATCCGAACCGCAGATGCCCACCGAGCAAACCCGAATCAAGGCTTGGTCCGGTTTCGGCGCCGGTTTATCGACGTCTACAATGCGGATTTGGCGCGGGGCGATGCATTTGGCGGCCTTCACGGTTGTTCAGTCTCCTTCGGAATCGTGATGCCTTGCGGGATGGTATTACATTGCGGCTGTCACCCGCAACCGTGAATGGGCCTAAATGGACAGAATGGACGCACATGGACAGGAATGCGGGGAAGCCCGGGCTAGCCGGCGGTCGCTTGGATGATGGTTCCGGCGCGCTCGGCGATATTGGTCAGCCGGTCGCCGACCCGTTCCAAGTGGGCCAGAATGTCCAAGAAAACAACGCCGGCCTGCACGCTGCACTTTCCTTGCTCGAGACGTTCAACGTGGGCCTCCGTAGCGACCTTGACGGCCTCATTAATTGCAGACTCCTTTTTGAGAACCGTTTCTACTTGTGCCGTATTGCTCTTTTCGAGAATATTCAAAATGGCCTCGAACTGTTCCTCGAGGAGTCCCTCAATTCCGCGTACGTCCTGCTGGGCAAACTCGGACAGTTCGTGGTTATCCGCGCGCTGGATCCGGGCAAGCTCGACAATGTCCTCGGAATGGTCGCCAATCCGCTCCGCATCATTTACGGCATGGATAAGCGCGGGCAGAAGGATACCTTCCGCCTGGGGCAGTCCCCGGCGAGACAAGTCGACAAGGTACGCCGTGATCTCGTGTTGCAGGCGATCGATTACTTGCTCCCGTTGCTCGACCTTCTCCGCGAGTTCGCTGGGGCCGCCATGGAAAAACGCACAGGCGTCATTGACCGATTTTTGGGCACGGCGGACCATGTAACCCACCTCGAGGGTGGCTTGCTGCAAGGCAAGCGTCGGCGAATCGAGCAGATGAGGTTCGAGGTACTGCAAAACGGTTTCGCGATCCAAGGCCGTCATAGGGATAATGCGTTGGCAGACCTTCGTCATAGCGCCGATGAAAGGCAAAAAGAAGAGACAATTCATTACGTTGAAAGCGGTGTGGGCGTTGGCCACGTGGCGCAGCACACTTTCCTCCGCGTTGGGCCCGAACACGTCGCCCGGCGTGATCGCGTCGACAAACCCCAGAAACACCGGTTGTCCGTTCCACAACGGCACGAACAAAAGGATATACATATACAGCGCCCCGAAAACGTTGAAAAGGGTGTGGGCCAGCGCGGCCCGCTTCGCGTTGCGATTTGCGGGCACGGACGCCAAGATCGCCGTAATCGTCGTGCCGATATTATCGCCTAGAATAAGCGGCACCGCGGTATAGAAGGTCACAAGCCCTTGGCTGGACAGTGCCAGCACCAACCCGACCGTGGCCGAACTCGATTGGATGAAAACCGTCGCTGCCGTCGCGACAAGTATGCACATTAGCGCCGGTATCGGGGGAATCAACCCGCCGGGTGCCGGCGTGCAATCGAAACGGCTAAAAACCGCCACGAAACCCGGACTATACTGTAGTGGCTTCAGTATGCCGGACATGGTCTGCATCCCCAAAAACAGCAGCCCAAAGCCGAGAATGGTCTCGCCGAGAGCCTTTACGTTCGGCTTCCGAGACACTGCCGTCGTAATCAAGCCGACAGCGATGGCCGGATACGCCAGCGCATTCAGCTTGAAAGCAATGATCTGCGCCGTGACCGTGGTGCCGATATTCGCCCCAAATACGACCCCGATAGCCTGACCAAGGTTCATCAGACCCGCGTTGACAAACCCCACCGTCATCACGGTTGTCGCGCTTGAGGACTGGACCATGGCCGTGAGGCCCGCGCCAACCAAGACCGCAAGAACGCGGTTGCGCGTCATGGCTTGCAGAATGGCTTTTAAACGTCGGTCGGCCATCCGCCGGAGCCCGCCGGACATCATCTTCATACCGAGAATGAATATGGCCAACCCGCCGACTAATTCGACCGCCATCCTGCCCTTGTTCATCCCCATCGCCTCGAACTCGATGGTACGGGCGTGGAAACGCCCGTTCTCGGGCACCGCGGAACGCGTGTCGCGGATCTCGGCAAACGCGAAGTAGCGGCCGACCTCGTTTCCCAGCTTCCAGTCTGTAACGGCACAGCCCTTCTTGTCCGTCTCGACCACGTCTTCTGCGACCTTCGACCCGCGGCCGTCCCCCTCCACCCGGAAGAAGACGGTGACGCCTTCGGCGGGCGCGCCGGACGCGTCGTGCAGCCGCACGCCGATCCCGTCTATCACACCGCCTGTGGGCCCCTCGAGATCGGCGCCGAGGATCTCGACGCCCGAAAGTGCTCGAAACGAAACGGACTTAACCCCTTTGCGGGTCTCGACGGAAGCGGTTACGTCCACGTCGCCGGAACGCCGGCCCAGCTTAAGTCGAGCAAGGGCTATGCCCGACTCGTTAGTTCGCGCGATGTGCGTGGCCGTGCCGCTTTCAACAAAGAGGGCGCCCGCGCCCGGAGCCTCGATTCGGAAAGTGACGGCCTCGTCCCGCACGGGCTTGCGCGATCCCTTTCCGCCGAGCAGCCCCGGGACCCTGGGACCCGACACGACGACCCGCAACGGCTTGCCAAGCTCTTCGCCGTGCATGGCGTATTGGTTGTTGCCCGCAGCGTGCGGGTCGAGGGCGATTGTCTCGGGTTCTGTCCGGCCCTCAGCGCCGCAGCCTAACGCCGAGACGCCGAGCAGCGCGAATAGACACGCTAACCGGGCGAATTGCCCAGCCGCACCGCAACGCATGGATCTGCCGGTGGCCGTCATCGGTGTCTTCTAGCCCCCGTGATTCGCGCCCCGTACGCTACTGCACCGTTTGAATGATGGCGCCGGCGCGTTCCGCAATGTTCGTCAAGCGATCGCCAACACGCTCGAGCGCCGTCAAGACTTCGAGAAAGATCACCCCGGAATGGATCTCACATTCCCCCTGTTCGAGCCGGCGGACATGCGCCTCGGTCGCATCCCGCACAAGCCGATTGATCTCGTCTTCCTTTTTCAGGACCGTCTTCGCCTGATCAAGCTCCCCGGCATGGAAAACGCGCAGCACGGCGTCAAATTGCATATCCAGCAATGCTTGAAGTTCTCGTATTTCGCGGTTGGCGCCTTCCGTGAGTTGGTGATTATCGCTCCGCTTCATGCGGGTCAGGTCCACGAGGGTCTCCGAATGGTCGCCAATGCGCTCCGTGTCGTTCACGGCGTGGATCAACGCCGGGATAAGCGCGGCCTCGGCAGGGGCCAATTCCCGACGCGACAAATCGACCAAATAGGCCGTGATCTCATGTTGCAGCCGATCGATCAGCTCTTCTCGGTTGAGCACCCTGTCCTCGAGTTCCCGCGGCCCCCCATGGAAAAACGCGCACGCCTCATCGATCGACTTCTGCGCGCGCCGTACCATGTAACCGACCTCGCGTATGGCTTGCTGCAATGCAAGTGTCGGCGTGTTCAAGAGGTGCGGCTCGAGATACTCGAGCACCGTCTCGCGATCCGCGTCCGTCACCGGGATGATGCGCTGGCACAGACGAACCATGGCGCCTAAGAACGGCAGCAGCAATATGCAGTTCAACACGTTAAACGCCGTGTGTGCGTTGGCTACGTGACGAAGCACGTTGACGGGATTTTCCGAGAACACGGCTCCCGGGGTTATGGCATCGACAAAGCCCAAAAAGATCGGCCGACCTTCCCATAGCGGAACAAACAGCAAAGCGTACATATACGTCGCGCCGAAAACCTTGAAAAGCGTGTGCGCCAAGGCGGTCCGTTTTGCGTTCCGGTTTGCCGGCGCCGAGGCCAACACCGCCGTAATGGTCGTGCCGATGTTGTCGCCCAAAATCAACGGGACTGCCGTGTAGAACGACACCAGGCCTTGGCTCGAAAGCGCCAATACCAGCCCGACGGTCGCCGAACTCGATTGCACGACCGCCGTGGCAACGGTGCCGATGAGAATGCACATCAGCGCCGGACCCGGACGAATCATGCCGCCGTCTGCGGGCGTGCAGTCAAAGCTTCGGAACAACGCTACGAACTCGGGACTGTGCCGAAGCGGCTTCAGAATTCCCGACATCGTCTGCATCCCCAGAAAGAGCAAACCGAATCCCAGAATCGCTTCCCCGGCCGCTTTGACGTGCGCTTTTCGCGACAACCCGGTTAAAATGAGGCCGATCGCTATCGCCGGAAACGCCAAGTCCTCGAGTCTAAACGCGATGATCTGCGCGGTTATGGTCGTGCCGATCGTTGCGCCGAGTTCGACCCCGATCGCTTGTCTCAGCGTCATGAGGCCGGCGTTCACGAACCCGACGGTCATAACGGTCGTGGCGCTCGAAGATTGAATCATTGCCGTCAGACCCGCGCCGACCACCACAGCGAGAAGACGATTGCGGGTCATGGCTTGCAGAATCGACTTGAGTCGGCGGTCGGCCATGCGCCGCAATCCGCCCGACATCAGCTTCATACCGAAAATGAACACGGCCAGACCGCCGAGGAGTTTCACGGCCATTTCGCCCTTGTTCATGCCCATGGCTTCGAAACCGACCTCGGCCGCGTGAAAACGCTCCGATTCCGGAATCGGCCGCGTGTCGCGGATCGCTGCTCGGGCAAAATACCGATCGACGTCCTGGCCGAGTTTCCAGGTGGTTACGGCGAGACCATCCCGATCAGTAAAAAGCACGTCGTTGCCGACTTTCGCGCCATGATCATCGCCCACGACCCGGAACTGGACCTCGACGCCTTCAGCCGGCGTCCCCGGCGCATCGTGCAGCCGCAAACCGAACGCATCGATTACGCCGCCCGTCGGTCCCTCGAGTTCCCGGCCGATGATCTCGACCCCGGCCAACGCCCGAAACCGCACCGGCTTCGGATTCGGCACGCTGTCCGCCGACGCCGTTACGTAGACGTCGCCCGGTGTGTGCCCCAGTTTCAGCCGGGCTGCCGCAACGCCGGCGGCGTTGGTGATCACGGCAAGGCGGTTGTCGCCGTTTTCCTCAAACACAGCGCCCGTCGCCGGGTTCTCGACCGTGAATACGACCTCGATCCCTTCGACGGGCTTCCGGGCGCCCTTGCCTCCCAACCAGCCGCGAACTTGGCGTCCCAATACAGCCGCCTGGAGCGGTTTCGCGAGCGCCTCGCCGTACATGCCGCATTGATTGTCGCCCGAGGCGTGCTCGTCGAGCACGAGAACATCCGGGGGGGGCGGATTTTCGTGGTCGCATCCTGTCATCGGCGCAACGCCGACCAGGAGAAAGAGGAGGGTCAGTCCGGCCGTCGATGCCGACAGCCTAGAACGTCTATGTGTGCGCATTCTTGCCCAAGAATCCACGCTGAACCGTCGCGTACGGGAAGAACCTTTGAACCGCGCTCGTGCCTGAAGCAACCACCAGGTCAACGCGCCGCGAGCATATCACGCCCACCAACGCCGGGTCAACGCTCTCGCGCATCCTGCACAGACTAGCCCATCGCCTCCCGCAGCGCGTGATCCCGCAACACCAGATACTCCTCGAGGACGGCCTCGGCAGTCTCCGAATCCAGGTCGAGCATATCGAGGATGTTCTCGTAGCCCAGGAAGACGTCTTTGTTCTCCTCGACGGTCCTGCCTCGAGCCCGGACCATGAGTTCGGCAACGGCCACCACCGCCACCTGCGTTTTGGCCGTTGTCGCACGCTCCGGCCGATGGTGGAAGCGAATGGGCTCGGCGATCTCGGCAGGCAGGTTCCATCGATGCGCCAGTTCGTAACCCGCTTCCGTGTGCGACAGGCCGACGATGCGCTCTTCCTCGGCAACCAGGTCCAGCGCCCAAAGGTCCCCCCCAACCTTCTCGTAGAGGTCCGGTACAGTGGCCCACAGCGCCGCCCGCCCCAGGTCGTGCAAAAGCCCAGCCGAGAATACACCGACAAGTTGCCGGTGGCCGCATGCCTTCGCGACAATTCGCGTGGCGGTTGCGCAACACATGGACTCGATCCAGAACGATCGGTAGTCCAACCGTTTCACTTTGTTTAGGAAATCGACGACCGCCACCGACAAGACAATTGCGTAGGTCTCGCGCAGGCCGAGCAGCGACACGGCCAACTTCAGATCGTGAATGTCGTGGCGGAACCCGTAAGCGGCCGAATTGGCCACACTGAGCACCTTGGCGGCCACCGGCGGGTCCATCGTGATGATCTCGACTACGTTCGCGATCGAACTCGACGGATCCTCGATCGCTTGGTGCACACCGCCCACCGTCTCGGGCAATGCCGGAAGCGACCTAAGTTGACGGATAAGATGGGCCACGTGCGAGAGTCTGAGTGTTCCTTCTAGTTCCTGCACCTGCCGTTCCATGTCGGCGGGCCCTTGGCCCACCTCTTCTGAATAGTACCGCCCGAGGGCGGCTTCAATGTCCGCCGAGGAGCACAGCACCATCTTCAGCTCCAGCCCCACCGTGCCCTCGAGTTCTTTCTTGGCGGCGGCGTCCAGCAGATGCGAGGTGCCCACCAACAGCACCTCGCCGACCCGGTCCATGGGAACAATCCGATGCTTTCGCGCCAAGACAGGAGAGACAAGGCCGAGCACCGCCGGGCTGATCTCGAAACGGGCCGAGCCCGCCGCGACAACGCCGGGATCCGATAGAATCACGTTGACGAGGTCGCTCGGGCCAATGTGGCCCTGTGAAATGAGGATGTCAACGATCTCGCCGCCGCCGCCGGCCTGCACGCTTACGGCCTGGTCGTATTGCGCGCGTGTAATCGCTCCCGCGCCGACGAGCAACTCGCCGATAGATTGGTATGCCCCTGTTTCCTGAGAACCCCGAGACCCGGCCCCGCCCGCATCTTCCGGGGAACGCGCCGGATTCGCCCCCGACGTGAACTTGTCAACGCCTTTGTCCGGTTTGATTCGCATGGCGCTTACCGCGTACCTTGGTGGTCCCTTTCACAAATTCGGCAACCCGTGTTCCCGTTGAGGGGGGCTGGAGATAACTTGGCCCCCTCCTGACAGCCCTAATCAAAGAACCGAGCATCGAAAATGACCGTCGCGCCCATGCCCCTTGGGCCGGCCGCTGAGAATCGGCCAAGGCCCTCTCGAGTCCACGCCGGTCACGGCGCGTGCGCCAGCCCATTAACGTAACCGAGGCGCGCGCTCCCAGGAAACCCTCTCGGGCGCCGTCCATCCACATTCTAACAGGCGTGCCTATCGCTGGCAAGCGAAACCTGGAATCGCTCGAGCACCTGCCCACCATCGAGCGGATGCGCGAACGCGCATTCGTCGACGACCTCGAAGCCACCGAGGACCCGACACGCGCCCATGGCCGCCCGTTACACGCCTTGCGCGGGATTCTCGATAAAGTCGAGCCGGGCTGGTCGGCGCAGTCCTGCGCCGGCCTCCGGAAGGTGCTTACCCCCGAAGGCCACTATCTCTGGCTGTGCGACCTGCACGCAAAGAAGTACCTCCGGTAAGGGCAAACGCCTCAACCCGCCCAAAAAGCGCATTATCGAGTCATCCTGAGCGTAGCGAAGAATGCGGTTTGGGGCAGGCCCGCCGGAAATCGAGATGTTTCGCTTCGCTCAACATGACCGGGAAACGCCGAAGGGCTATTCGGACAGCCTGTCCCGCCCAACCGTCTTCACCAGGCGTAAGGCTCGACCCGAAGACGGTCTTCTTGTCCGGCTGACGCCCCCGAGCTGTCGCTTGGGGGCGCAACCGGGACGTCTTTCGGGCGCGCCTTTACCCGCACGGAATAGGGTGTCTTCTTCACGCCCGGCAACGACGCAGAGCCCGTGAGTTGTGGTATCATAAATGAGGAGTAGGGCGGCGGCGCGTGCGTCCTGATATTCAGGAAAAGCACTCGCGGCGCGGTTCTCGAAATGGCGGGAGTTGTTGACTGATGGGCGAATATATGCCTGGGCCGGGCGAGGCGGTATCGAGCGACGTCGAGCAGGACGTGCAACCGCCTGCGATGTACCGGGTATTACTGCATAATGACGATTATACGACCATGGACTTCGTGGTGGCTGTGCTCGAGGGCATATTCCGAAAACCGCGCGACGAGGCCGTGCGCATCATGCTCAATGTCCATCACGGGGGCACCGGCGTTTGTGGCGTGTATCCGGGCCAGGTGGCCGAGACGAAGGTTGCCCAGGTGCACGCGCACGCCAAGACCTGCGGTTACCCGCTCAAGTGCTCGATGGAACCCGAGTAAGCCCGGTTCCGGCAGAGAACGACTATGATCAGTAAGGCACTGGAAATGACCCTGACCGCGGCCGTGCGCGAGGCGCAAGAGCGCCGGCATGAGTACCTCTGCATCGAACACCTATTATACACCTTGCTCGAGGACCCCTACGGCGAGGACATCATCCGAAACTGCGGCGGTGATATCGAGCGCCTGCACGATGCCCTCGAGGACTTCTTCGAGGACCAGCTCGAGCCGGTGCCCGAGGACGCGGATTTCATTCTCCAGAAATCGATTGCTTTCGATCGGCTTATGCAGCGCGCCATCACCCACGTCAATTATTCAGGCAAACAGGAGGCCGATGCGGGCGATATTTTGGCGGCCATATTCGAGGAGCGGGACTCGCATGCCGCCTATTTCCTGCAGGCCGAGGGCGTTTCCCGTCTCGACGTATTGAACTACATCTCGCACGGCATCACGAAAGTCCCGAACGGCGACGCGGACGCCGAAGTCGACCTCGATGGCGAGGGAAAAGGCCGTCCTCAACCTATGCGCGACCCCTTGGCCGCCTTTACCGTCAGCCTCGCCAAGAAGGCGGCCGACGGCAAAATCGACCCGCTGGTCGGACGCGAACTCGAACTCCGGCGCACCATGCGCGTCCTGTGTCGCCGGCACAAGAACAATCCCGTGTTCGTCGGCGAAGCCGGCGTCGGGAAAACGGCCCTGGTCGAGGGATTGGCGCTCAAAATCCACCAAGGCGAGGCGCCGGCCGCCATTCGCGACACCGAGATCCTTACGCTGGATCTGGCGGCCCTGCTGGCCGGCACCAAGTTCCGCGGCGACTTCGAGCAACGGCTTAAGGCGGTTTTGGGCGCGCTCGAGAAACGGGATGATGTGATCCTCTTTATCGACGAAATCCATACGGTGGTGGGTGCGGGGGCGACCACGGACAGTAAGATGGACGCATCGAGCATGCTCAAGCCGATTCTGGCTTCAGGGGACATACGGTGCATCGGTGCAACAACGTATGAAGAGTATAAGAACTGTTTCGAGAAAGATCGGGCATTGTCGCGTCGATTCCAGAGAATCGAGGTCGCCGAACCCTCCGTCGAGGAGACGGTGCTGATTCTGCGCGGCCTCAAGTCCCGGTTCGAGGAACATCACGGCGTGCGGTATACGGACACGGCATTGCGGGCCGCGGCCGAGCTGTCCGCGAAACACATCAATGACCGGTTCCTTCCCGACAAGGCCATCGACGTGATCGATGAGGCGGCCGCGGGCGTGCGGCTCGAATCCCGCACCGGCAAGCGAACCATCGGCGTGCCGGACATCGAGAAGGTCGTGGCCGACATCGCCAAGATACCCGCCCGAAGCGTGTCCTCGTCGGACAAGGCGCGTCTCGGCACGCTCGAGGAAGACCTCAAGCGCATGGTGTTCGGCCAGGACGCCGCCATTCACACCCTCGCCACGTCTATCAAAAGGGCTCGGGCGGGGCTCGGCCAACCGGAGAAGCCTATCGGGTGTTTTCTGTTTACGGGCCCGACGGGCGTCGGCAAAACTGAGGTGGCGCGGCAACTTGCGGCCATTATGGGCGTTCATTTCGCGCGGTACGACATGAGCGAGTACATGGAGAAACACGCCGTGGCCCGTCTGATCGGGGCGCCGCCCGGGTACGTCGGATTCGATCAAGGCGGACTGCTTACGGACGAGATCCGGAAGCACCCGCACGCCGTGCTCCTCCTGGACGAAATCGAAAAGGCCCATCCGGACCTGTTCAGCATTCTGCTCCAGGTGATGGACCACGCGACACTCACGGACAACAACGGCCGGAAGGCCGATTTCCGAAACGTCGCGCTGATCATGACGTCGAACGCGGGCGCGCGGGACCTGGCAAAAGACGCCATCGGATTCGCCGCGGCCGCGGACGACGCAAAGTCCAAAGGCCTTAAGGCCATCGAGAAGACGTTCACGCCCGAATTCCGCAACCGGCTCGACGCCATCATCGCGTTCAACGCATTACCGAT
>DUZM01000009.1 GCA_013349485.1 Candidatus Hydrogenedentota bacterium
CGGCGGGAAGAGGCGGTCGACATTGGTTTCGTAGATCTTGCGCAGCGTTTCGTCGTCGAGATTCAGGCCCTTGAGCGCGCCGTAGGGGTTGTCGCCGCCTTTGACGGCGTACTTCGAGCCGGTTGCGGCCATCCAGAAGTAGTAGGCGTCCTTCTCGAGCACGTCGCGGCACGCGCGCAACACCGACTCGATCCACTCGGGCGTCTTCTCTGAATTGCCGGTGACCACCATGTCCGTGCCGAAAAACACGCGATCGCTGTATTTCTCGAAGAACGCCCGAAACACGTCCCGGTGCCGGCTGACCATCCCAAGCCCGTTGACCAGAATGCCCCGCGTTCCGAAACTTGTGTCGGTATACAGGTTCGGGTACGTGTCCAGCAATTCCTGGAACGCCCTAAACGACCTTCCCTTAGGATTATAGAACGTTACGCCAAAATGAGGAATTATCACCGTAAGTTCCGGAAACCGCGCCATAACCCGACGGAATTCCTTGCCGTAAAGCCGCATGTTTACGTGCCAGCAAATCGGCAGCCCGCTCTCCTCACAATACGCGTATATGGGCAACATCTCTTCCGTATCCAACGGCTTCTCGTAAAACTGCGCGTGGCCTGAGTATAGCTTCAGCCCTTTTGCGCCTTCCGCAACGTACGCCTTGAGCTTTTCGAGGTTGCCCGGGTCGCCAGGGCGCAAGGTGCAGAACGGGATGATTCTTTCAGGCATCTCTTTGGCCGCGTTAAGAATATCGCGTGAATTCTTCTCGTTATACTCCGCAATCCCGAAACCGCTGCCCATCAAGGTCCGGGCCGAACTTGCCACAAAAAGCGTCCGCTCTATCCCAGTCGCTTTGCAGGCTTTAAGATACTTGTCAAGATGCGATCTCTTGTACAAGTGCTCATGGGCGTTTACAACGTGAAATTCTTTCAGGCCCGGATCAACGACAGCAAGCGCTGCGGCCCCGGGCCCGGTGAACTTTGCCGGCCGCGCGCTGCTGACCTTTGTCACGGTGTATGTGACGAAGTTCGACACCGCAACCAAAAGGACGACATAAAAAGTGCTGTTGGCAAGCGTCTCTCGCCTCGACGCCTTGGACCTCGCGCCGGTAGATATCACCTCCGCTTCCTCGACGGCGTTTTTGCTTTCTTCCCCGAGCATAAGGCTTGTGTTCTTCCCACGGCCCACACCGGTGGCGTATTCCTACGCCTCCGGCCACGCATCATTCACGTCTTCACCAAACCATAGCCAAACACGCCCGAAAACGCAAGGCTCAGTTTGCCGCCAATAAGCAATGCACCTGCCGCGGCAGAATCCCGCAGAATTCCATTGCGATTCCGACGCATAATTTCTATAATAATCGGTGCTGCTTCGGGCGCAACAGGGCGAGAGGGCTAAAACTATGGCAAAAGAAGATCCACACGCTAAATTGGGGGATGAGCTTGTTAAACAGGACCTTATCACCCGCGAGGAACTGACCACTGCCCAAAAACGTGAGCAAGAAACGGGCACGCCTTGGTACAGACAATTGATCCAAATGAAGAAAATGCCGTTGGGCGTTTTTGAGGATGTTCTGAGACGCGAGTTTCACTCCAAGACGGCCCGAGATGAACATCAGGCGCTTGGAAACACGCTCCTTGACCTCAGTGCCATCTCCGAGGAACAGCTTACCGAGGCCCTGGCCGAGCAGAAACGAAACGGGCGTTTACTGGGTAATATTCTTCTCGATAGAGGCTACGTGACACGGCAAACGATTGCCATTGCGCTGAGCAAACAGTACGGAATGGAGTACACCGACCTCTCTCAATGTCCCAGCGCCAAGGAAGCCCTTGACGCCGTTCCTGAGAGCATGGCGCGGAAAAATCACGCTATTCCCGTTCGACTGGAGGGCGATAAACTAACGGTTCTTGTCGCAACACCCCAAACAAGGGACCTGTTGCAAGATATGGGGATACTCCTCGGCTTGCGGCTTCACGCCATTTTAACGACAACGGATGATATTAGGGCTGAGATTTCACGGCGTTACGAGGAATTCAGAGACAAACGGAAACGGAAGCGAATACCAGAAAAGGCCCCGGCAACCAAGGCTAAGCCGGACGTTGCCAAAGGACCTCAATCAGTTAAGAAGAAACCAACAACGCAGAAGGAGACTGAAATCGTGGCTACCGAATACGAGCAGATAGAGGTCGAAGAAGCTGAAACAGGCCGCTTCGAAGAGATTGCGCAACAGGCAACCGGAATGCCTGTTATAAAACTTGTTTCTACGATTATCGAAGGCGCCGGCAATTCCGGGGCCACCGACGTTCATCTCGACCCACAGGAGCCCGAAATGCGCGTCCGATATCGCATAGACGGGGTACTTCACGACGTCATGAGTATTCCGGCCGATATCGAGCAAGCCGTCATTTCACGAATCAAAATCATGTCTGATATGGACATAACCGAGACACGCCACCCACAAGACGGCCATATCAGCATGCAGATCGGCGAACAAGAATACGATATTCGCGTCGCATCAATGCCAACATTCTTAGGCGAACGAGTCGTACTGCGCCTCTTGGATCAGACCTCGGTCTTGGCAGGGGTCAAGGATCTTGGCCTCGAGAATGAGGATCAGAACACCTTAACGAGGCTTATTAAACAACCTTATGGTATGGTTCTAGTGACCGGGCCGACAGGAAGCGGTAAGACGACCACCCTCTATGCAGCCCTCAACCAAAAGAACGTAATGACGGAGAGCATCGTCACGCTCGAAGATCCTGTTGAGTATCAGTTGTCAGGAATTAATCAAGTCCAAATTGACGATGATATCGATCTAACCTTTGCTAACTCACTCCGAGCCGCGATGCGGCAAGATATTGACGTACTTCTTGTGGGCGAGATCCGGGACGTCGAGACGGCCCGAATTGCAATTCGAGCCGCTATGACCGGCCACCTTGTGTTCAGCACACTACATACAAACGACGCACCCGAAGCAATCAGCACTTTGCGAAATATGGGTATACCGTCGTATCTTATCTCCAGTGCTTTGACGGCAGTTATCGCTCAACGTCTAGTGCGGCGAATCTGTGAGAAATGCAAGACACGATATACACCAAACAAGGCCTTACTTAAATCTATCGGCCTTCCGGAATCACTCAAATCTTTGTATAAAGGTAAGGGATGCGATTACTGCTATCATACAGGCACAAAAGGGAGAACGGGCATTTTTGAGGTCTTGGAAGTAACGCCTGAAATCAGACGGATGATTGCTGCGGAGGAATCCACTGAAAAAATCGCCAAAATGGCCAAACTAAAGACTATGGCAGAAAGATGCCGTCTTAAAGCAAAAAAAGGCATTATCACCCCCGAGGAATTCCTGCGTGTAATAAGGACCTGAACCTCAAAAAATTTTGAGGTCTAGGATCGGCTCTAGGACACTCGGGAGAGTCCAAGGAATTGCCCCACACCTACATAAAGTCGATATGCTGAGATGTTCCCAAATAATATAATTGCATTTCTTAAGGATATGACTCTTTGCTTTTCTAAATCCCCTTTGATACGATTGCCGCATAATGGCCTCGCGGCTGATCGGCGAGCCACAGACCCGTCCGTTCAAGCCGTACGCGGGCCGGACACACGGCTCGAGGCGTGGGGCCGTTCAGACGATCGCCTGGGGTCGTCTGAATAGATGTTTTATACGGACAAATTATGTGGATAATCTGTGGATAACCCCGGCGTGGAACATCAGCCAGCATGTCACTCATTGCCTCAGTTTATCATGCAAGTTTATGAATCATCATGAGTTACCACGACAATCTATAACTTATAGGGGATTTCCGGAATGTCCATAACTTATTTTAAAAAAACAACTTACAGATACTATACGAACCGACGCAATCCAAAAACAACAACAAAATAGAAATGTTTCACAATCATCTACGGAACACATCATTGACACCAAAACAAACCAATTTACACTCAAAAACACCTGTGGACAATCACCAGTGTAATCTGACAAACTAGCTTGAGAAAGGCACTGTGGATCCTATGTGATCAATTTCTGGAAACCAATCCAGAAATTCACACCGAACACTGAGATATACATTAAATGTCTAAAAACCATATTAAACTAACGACAGGCAATCCCAAAAAGACTGACAAATTCTTCACAAGTTATTCAACTTATAACCATATCACACTAGGCTTCTTACAGCGTTTTACACAAATTTGCAGGCACTATTACGAAGATGACTAAATTATACTATAGTAATTCTTCTTTACTTCACTAAATATAAAACTTCCTAAAGCGAAACCACGGAGAGCTAACAATGAAAATCGTAATTCCTCGTGAAGATCTTCTTAATACAGTCAACAAAGTTAAGACCGTTGTGTCTCCTAAATCAGCGTTGCCCATTCTTTCACACATTCTTATGGAGTCACAAGAAAGCAGTGTTCGTCTATCTGCTACCGACTTAAAGGTTAGTATTGAATGTTCGGTGGACTGCACTGTTGAAGAGCATGGTTCTTTGACAGTTTCATCGCAGCGTTTATCATCAATATTGTCTGAGCTTCCAAATGTCGATATTGCGCTGCAGCTCTTAGAAAACAATATTATCTTGTTGGAATGTAACCGCATACAAACAAGGCTGTTTAGTATGTTGCCGGAGGAATTTCCTTCCATTCGCACCTTTGAAAGTATTGAACCGTTGGTTTTTGGTCAAAGTATGTTAAAGCGTTTACTTTCAAGAACTTCCTTTGCTATCTGTTCTGATCAGGCCCGGTATAATTTAACTGGGTTGTTGGTGGAAATCTGTGAGGGTAAATTGACGGTCGTTGCAACCGATGGTCGCCGTATGAGTCTATGCACTGAAAGAGAAGGTGTACCAGAAGGTATCGAAGTTAAGATAGTGATCCCTGGAAAAATGATAAATGAATTAGAACGATTGCTTGCGGATGAAGGTAATGTAGATGTCCTCATTGATGAAAATCAAGCTGCTTTCACATTTGGCAATGTGCGTCTAGTTACAGCCCTTATTGAAGGAAACTTTCCAAAGTATGACATGGTAGTGCCCAAGAAACATGATAAGGAAGCAATATTGAATACGTTACAGTTTCTTGAAGCTGTGCGCCGTACTCGGACAATGACAAACGAGAAATTTAACTCTGTAAGGTTTGGGTTGACTTCGGGTGTAATGACGTTGAAGGTAGTTACACCTGAAGTGGGTGAATATCAGGAAGAATTTCCGATCGAATATGACGGTGAGCCCATTGAGATTGCCTTTAATCCAGACTATGTGCTTGACGTCTTGCGTCGTATAGATTCAGAAAAAGTATGTTTAGTATTGAAGGATTCTATGAATCCAGGTCTGATTAAGCCGGCCAGTGAAGAACCCGTAGATAATTATCTTAACGTCGTTATGCCTATTCGTATATAGCAAAGTACTTAAGTGTATGTAGATATATTTGTAGATTTTTTTGTCAGAAACGTTTAACAGAGAAGTGGGGAGTTTCGAGCAAGAAAATCGAAAGAAAGCAATTTCCTGTCAGTAGTTTGTTTTCCGGCCGTTTCTTTCTGAGCCCAGAGGTGAAATTCTATCCAAGCCCGTCCGCTGGTTCAACCGATGCAGCCGGTCCCACCTCGAGATCATCTGAGAAGTCCTGCATAGCTTCTTCAGACAATATAGCTTGGGTATCCTGATAGTGTGGGCTACCGGTTCCTGCCGGGATAAGATGTCCGATTATCACGTTTTCCTTCAACCCACGCAGATAATCTCGTTTACCGGACAAGGCGGCGTCGGTCAGCACCCGAGTGGTCTGTTGAAACGAAGCAGCAGCAATAAAGCTTTCGGTGCTTAGGGCCGATTTCGTGATGCCTTGGAGAATAGGCTCGGCCTCGGCCGGTCGGCCGCCTTTGGCCAATGTTTGCTCATTAGATTCCTGGAATCGGATCCGATCTACTTCTTCGTGGGCTAAGAAAGGGGTATCGCCGGGATCGTCCTTGATTTTCACTTTCCGCAACATTTGACGAATGATGATCTCGATGTGTTTGTCATTAGTACGCACGCCCTGTAAGCGATACACGTGCTGAACTTCATCCAGAAGATATCGACGCAATGCGTCTTCGCCTTGCACTTCGAGAATATCGTTTGGGATGACGGGGCCGTCTGTAAGCCGCTGGCCCGCCATAACGCGATCGCCGGTTTGGACATTCAAATGTTTTCCAGGTGGGATAACGTATTCGCGTTCCTTGCCGACGGGCGGCATAACTCGAACTTTCCGCATGCCCTTTGTAGCGCCGCCGAGTTCTACGATTCCGTCAATGTGACTTATTATGGCGGGATCCTTTGGTTGGCGCGCTTCGAATAGCTCCGCGACCCGGGGTAACCCGCCAGTAATGTCCTTTGTCTTGCTGAATTGCCGCGGTGTTTTGGCCAGCAGATCGCCTGCCCGGACCTTGGCGCCGTCCTCGACGACGACGTGGGTCTGTGCCGGCACGGTCGCGTAGGCCAATACTTCGTCATTCTTACCCAAAATCGTGATCTGGGGGTGCAGATCTTGCTTATGATCCGTAATGACACGTTCGATAAGACCTGTGTCCGGGTTCGTATCCATGCGCATGGTTACGCCTTCGACCATGCCCTCGAGATGCACCATCCCACTGGCCTCCGCCACGATGGACACGTTGTAGGGATCCCACTCGAAAAGGAGTTGACCCTTCCGGAGTTTCTTGCCGTCCTCGGCGAAAACCGTGCAACCTGACGGCACCGGATAACGCTGAACTTCCTTCCCTTCAGCATCGAACACGGCCAGTTCGCCGCCGCGGTTCACTACGACGAGGTTGCCGTCTCGGTTCTTGGCTGTGCGCACGTTGCGGTGCTCGACGGTGCCGGAGTCGGGCATACGGATCTCGCTTGCTTCGACTTGGCGCGTTGCAGTACCGCCGACGTGAAACGTCTGCATGGTTAACTGGGTGCCCGGCTCGCCAATGGACTGAGCTGCAATGATTCCCACGGCTTCACCAAGTTCGACCAGCTTGCCTGTAGCCAAGTTTCTGCCGTAACACTTGGCGCATACGCCCCGCTTTGCTTGGCACGTTAACACCGAACGAATACGCACGCCAGGAAGCCCCGAGTCAACTATCTGGCGGGCTTTCACTTCGTCGATTTCGTCCCCGGCCCGGACAATCGGTTCTTTTCTTCCTGGCACACCGACGTCGTCGAGTACATAACGGCCGACCAGGCGTTCCTCGAGTGGGGCAACGACCTCTGCGCCGTCCATTAAGGCTTCCATCCAAATGCCATTGAGCGTGCCGCAGTCGACTTCCTCAACGCTCGCGTCTTGCGCAACGTCGACCAAGCGTCGGGTAAGGTAGCCGGCGTCGGCCGTCTTGAGCGCCGTGTCCGCCAACCCTTTGCGTGCGCCGTGCGATGAAATAAAGTACTCGACCACCGACAATCCTTCCCGGAAGTTTGACGTGATCGGCGTTTCGATAATGTCGCCGCTCGGCTTGGCCATCAGGCCGCGCAACCCCGCCAACTGGCGCACTTGCTGTTTGTTTCCGCGCGCCTTGGAACTCATCATCAGATAGATGCCGCTGAACCCTTGGTCGTTCTCGGCCATCCGGCGCAACATGGCAGACGAAACCGATTCGGTCGTCGTGGTCCATTGATCGATGATCTTGTTATATCGTTCGCCCTCGGTGATAAGTCCATTCTGATACATCTCGTCGATACGCGCGACCTCGGATTGAGCAGATTCAATAAGCTCTTCTTTCTCGGGCGGTACAAGCATGTCGGATACGGCGATGGAGATGCCGGCCAAGGTTGCGTACTTGAACCCGACCGCCTTCAACGCGTCCAGCAGGCCGATGATTTTCTCGTGACCCAACCTGGCGTAACCGCTTGTGATGATGTCGCCGATTGACCCCTGATTCTGCTCGCGGTTGACGTCTTCGAGGGTTATCTCGTTCGGAAGCGCTTGCCAGAAGAGAACGCGCCCGACCGTCGTGTCGATAATGCTGTTGTTGTGCCGGATCTTGACGGCCGCATGCAGTCCAGTTTCGCCCGTCTCGTAGGCCAGAATCACCGACGCTGCATCCACAAAGATCTTGCCCGGCCGTTTGATCCCCGGCAGTCTTAGCTCGCCCCTTTTGACTTTCTCAGGGATCCGATACACATGCCCCTCTCGCCATTCGCCCCAGGCCTTCTGCCACTCCCCCTTTGCGCCTTCCCGACGCTTGGTGACGTAGGCAATGCCAAGGACGATGTCCTGGCTCGGGGTAACGATGGGGCGGCCGTAGGACGGCGAGAAAATGTTTGTGCTCGAAAGCATAAGCAACCGCGCCTCGAGCTGCGCCGCAGGCATAAGCGGCACGTGCGCCGCCATCTGGTCGCCGTCGAAGTCCGCGTTGAACGCCCGGCAGACCAAGGGGTGGATGCGAATCGCCTTCCCTTCTATCAGCACCGGCTCGAACGCCTGTATGCCCAAACGGTGCAACGTGGGTGCACGATTGAGCAAGACGGGATGATCCTTGATGACGTCCTCGAGAATGTCCCAGACCTCTTCCCGCCCTTGTGCAATGGTTCGCTTCGCCGCTTTGATCGTCGTCGCGATTCCGCGTTCCTTCAGTTCGTGAATGATGAATGGCTCGAACAGCTCGAGCGCCATCTTCTTCGGCAGGCCGCACTGATGCAGTTTAAGTTCGGGACCTACGACAATGACGGAACGGCCCGAGTAGTCCACGCGTTTCCCGAGCAAATTCTGGCGGAAACGCCCTTGTTTGCCCTTCAGCATATCACTGAGCGATTTGAGTGGGCGGTTCCCTGCGCCGAGCACCGTGCGGCCGTGTCGCCCATTGTCGAACAGGGCGTCCACGGCTTCTTGGAGCATGCGCTTTTCATTGCGCAGGATTACTTCAGGGGCGCGTAGCTCGATAAGCCGCTTGAGCCGGTTGTTGCGATTAATCACGCGCCGGTAAAGGTCGTTCAGGTCGCTCGTGGCGTATCGCCCACCCTCGAGCGGCACCAGCGGGCGCAGGTCCGGCGGGATGACGGGTATGACGTCGAGCACCATCCAGGTCGGGTTGTTCCCGCTCTTGCGCAGCGCTTCGACTACTTTCAGTCGCTTGATGGTCTTGGTTCGGGCCTGCATGCTGGACGTGTTGGCAAATGCGGCGTGAAGCTCGGCGCTTAGTGCGTCCAAATCTACTTCTTCAAGCAGCATTTTGACGGCTTCGGCGCCCATCTTCGCGGTGAATCGGTCGCCCCACTCCTCCCGCGCGTCCTGATACTCGTCCTCGGTCAAAGTCTGCATCTTGTCGAGGGTGCTGTCGCCGGGATCGATTACCACGTAGTTCTCGAAATAGATGATGCGTTCGAGGACGCGAATGCTCAGGTCGAGCAGGTTGCCGATGCAGCTCGGCGTGTTCTTGAAGAACCAGATGTGGGTAACCGGCACGGCGAGTTTGATGCAGCCCATTCGTTCCCGGCGGACTTTGCTCTCGGTGATCTCGACGCCGCATCGGTCGCAGGTGATGCCGCGGTGTTTCACTTTCTTGTACTTTCCGCAACCGCATTCCCAGTCCTTGACGGGGCCGAAAATGCGCTCGCAAAAAAGCCCGTCTTTCTCAGGCTTGAATGTGCGGTAGTTTATGGTCTCCGGCTTTTTCACCTCGCCTCGGCTCCATTTCAGGATTTCCTCGGGGCTGGCAAGCCGAATCATCAATGCATCGAATCGTTCACCGGTTGTTGCGACGTATTTAGGCAAGGTCTACTCCTCCAACGGTTCTTCTTCTTCATCGAGTTCGGCAGCCGTATCCACTTTGACCAATTTAATGACGTCCAGGCAGAGACTCTGCATTTCCCGCATCAGTACGTTAAATGACTCCGGCGTGCCCGGTTCGACCTCGCGTTCACCTTTCACAACGGCTTCGTACGCCTTCGTGCGCCCCTGAATATCGTCCGACTTGATGGTCAACAGTTCCTGAAGCGTGTATGCCGCACCGTAAGCCTGCAGCGCCCATACCTCCATTTCGCCGAATCGTTGCCCGCCGAATTGGGCCTTGCCCCCGAGTGGCTGCTGCGTCACCAGTGAGTACGGCCCTATGGCCCGGGCGTGGATCTTGTCGTCGACAAGATGGTTCAGTTTCATCATATAGATGTAGCCGACGGTCACCTGTTGGTCGAATACACGGCCCGTCCGGCCGTCGCGCAGCCCGATTTTCCCGGTTTCGGGAAGGTTTGCCTTCTTCAGGAAGTCGCGGATGACGTTTTCGGAGGCCCCATTGAAAACGGGCGAGGCGACTTTCATTCCGAGCGCATGCACGGCCCACCCAAGGTGGGTCTCGAGCAGTTGGCCTACATTCATGCGCGAGGGAACCCCCAGCGGATTCAGCAGGATTTGCACGGGCGTGCCGTCGGGCAGGAAAGGCATGTCCTCGGCGGGCAGGATTTTCGCAATGACGCCCTTGTTGCCGTGGCGGCCTGCTACCTTGTCGCCGACGGCCAAGCGGCGTTTTGTGGCTACAAACACCTTTACCTGCTTGATGACGCCGGGCGGTAGTTCGTCGCCTTTCCGGAGCATGTCTATTCGGCTGTCCCGAAACGCAATGAGTTTGGCTTCCTCCATGGCGGCCATGTTAACCAGACGGGTCAGCTTCTGTTGGGTTTTCTTGTCTTCGATCTTGAGTCGCGCCAGCACGCTGTAATCGAGTTTGTCGAGATGGGCCACTTTGATCTTTTTGCCCTTCTCGAGCGCCAATTCGTCCGTTCTGTGGTCGACGACGTCCTCAAGGATCTTGAGCCCCACAAGGTCGTCGCGCAAGAGCTTGAGAAAGATGCCGCGGATCTCGTCGATCTTTTCTTGGTATTGTTTTCGGAGTCTGTTCACTTCGGCGTTAAGCGCGGACTTCGAACCGCCGTCCGCTGTCTTGTCGCGGCGGCTACACACGCGTACGTCGACGATCACGCCTTCGGCCCCGGGCGGCAGGGTCAACGAGGCGTCCCGCACGTCCTCGGCCTTCTCGCCGAAGATGGCCCGCAGCAGCTTTTCTTCGGGCGCCAGTTCGGTTTCCCCTTTGGGGGTGACTTTGCCGACTAGGACGTCGCCGGGTTTTGCTTTTGCGCCGATCCGGACAATCCCGTTCTCGTCCAGGTTTCTCAGAGCCTCCTCGCTCACATTCGGAATGTCGCGGGTGATTTCTTCCGGGCCGAGTTTCGTGTCCCGGGCCTCGATGTCAAACACCTGGATGTGGATTGACGAGAACACGTCTCCTTTCACCAGGTCTTCGCTGATAAGAATTGCGTCCTCGAAGTTGTAGCCTTCCCAAGGCAGGAACGCGCACAGGACGTTCCGGCCAAGGGCCAATTCGCCCCGATCGGTGGCGGGGCCGTCCGCAATGATATCGCCCGCTTCGACTTTGTCGCCCTTCTCGACGATTGGACGCTGATTGATGCAGGTGTTCTGGTTTGATCGGATGAACTTTTTGAGGTGGTATTCGTCCTCGTCCGCCCGGAACGGATTGTCTTGGGCGTCCCGTTTCGAGTGGCGGATGCGGACGATCTCGCTGTCCACGTACTCGACTACGCCGGAGCGCTCTGCGCAAACGACCGTGCCTGTGTTCTTTGCGGTTACGTGTTCAAGCCCTGTGCCGATCAGCGGCGAGTCCGTTTGAAGCAGGGGCACGGCCTGACGTTGCATATTCGAGCCCATCAGCGCCCGGTTGGCGTCGTCATGCTCGAGGAATGGGATGAGCGCTGCGGCCACGCTCACAAGCTGCTTCGTGGATACGTCCATATAGTCCACCTGTCGCGGCTCGACTTTCGGAAAGTCGCCCCGGTGACGCGCCAACACCTGCGGATTGACGAACCGCCGGCGCTTGTCGAGCGGCGCGTTCGCCTGAGCAATGATATAGTTGTCCTCGTCGTACGCGGAAAGGTACTCGACTTGACCGGCGACCTTCCCGTTGTCCACTTTGCGGTAGGGCGTCTCGAGAAAACCGTATCGATTTACGCGAGCGTACGTAGACAGCGACGCCATCAAGCCGATGTTGGGACCTTCAGGGGTCTCGATCGGGCAGATTCTACCGTAGTGCGTTGGGTGCACGTCCCGCACTTCGAAACCGGCCCGTTCGCGGCTCAACCCGCCAGGGCCCAAGGCGCTTAACCGGCGCTTATGAGTCAGCTCAGCCAGAGGATTGATCTGTTCCATGTAATGAGAGAGTTGGCTCCGGCCGAAGAAATCCTTAATTACGGCGCTGACGGGTTTTGGGTTGACTAGGCTCTGAGGCGTGAGTTGGTCTTCGTCCTGAAAATTCATGCGTTCGCGGACGGTGCGTTCCATGCGCACCAGGCCGACGCGCACCTGATTGGCGAGCAGTTCCCCCACCGCGCGCACCCGGCGGTTGCCCAGGTGGTCGATGTCGTCTAACACTCCCTCGCCGCCTCGCAGCCGTACAAGATACTTAAGCGTCGCCACCACATCTTCCGGCGTTAGCGTTTTGGTTTCTTGAGGAATCTCTAACCCTAACTTCCTATTGATCTTATAGCGGCCAACCGGGGCAAAATCGTACCGGCTCGGATCGAAAAACAGCCGGCGGAAGAAAGTCCGCGTTGTTGAATCCGTTGCCGGGTCGCCAGGTCGGATGCGGGCGTAGATTTCCCGGAGAGCATCCTCTTGACTCTGGGTCGAATCCTGACATAGCGTGTTAATGATAGACGAATCCCTGGAAACATCCTCTGCATTGATCAAAACCAACGTCTTTACATGAGACTTCGTGAGCCGGTCAATGGCGATCTCTGTGAGTTCTTCCGCGGCATCAACCAGAATTTCGCCGGTCTCAGGGTCGATTACGTCGCTCGCGACGATCCGGCCGGCCAGTTCCTCGATATAGATCGATCTACTCCCGATTTTGACCTTACTCCGGCCGACGGCGGCCTCCTCGATGCGGTAGAAGAGCTTGAGAATGTCCTCGTTCTCAACGTATCCAAGGGCCCGCAGAATGGTCGTGGCCAGAATGCGCGAGCGGCGGTCAATGGTAAGCCACAGCAGGTCGTTGATGTCATACTCGAACTCGAGCCACGCGCCACGGTACGGAATGACCCGCGCAGAGAGCAGTGCTTTCCCGTTCTGGTGAATCTTGGTTTCGAAAGATACGCCGGGGGACTTGTGCAACTGACTTACGATCACCCGCTCGGCGCCGTTCACAATGAACGTCCCCGTGGGCGTCATCAGCGGCAACTCGCCTAGAAACACTTCCTGCTCCACTATCATTCGTTCGCGGACCTCGTTCGACGTGCCGACTTCTTCATATCGGACTAGGCGAAGCAGCGCTTTCAGAGACGCCGCATACGTCAGGCCCCGCTGTTGGCATTCCTCGATGGTGTACTTGGGAGGGGTGAAAGAGTAATGGACGAACTCGAGTCGCGTCAGGTTGTCCGGGGAGGCGACAGGAAACACGTCGTGGAAAACCTCTTGAAGCCCCATGGGCAAACGCTCATCGGGAGGCACGTCCCACTGAAGGAAATCACCGTACGACTTCGTTTGAATCTCAATCAGGTCGGGGAGGTCCATTTCGTCGGGTATGCGCCCAAGAAAGGGACGGTCTTTGGACATATCGTGCGCTACAGCCATGCAGACGGATCTCCTAATCGATTGGGCTATTGATAGTTAAGACATGTTGGGGCGGACACACCCCCACACGGCGTCAACGTGATCTCGGGGTTTGCCTAAGGAAATCGCCACATCCGGTCTCTTTGACGAAGACAGATCTCTCCTTTTGGAAGCCAAACAAAAACTATACCAAAAAACCATAGCCTATGTCAAATATCCGGGAAAGAATTTTCTGGGAACAGCCCTGCGCGTCAATACCCCAGAATCTCACGCAGGCCTACTGCGCCATGCGCACATCACCAAACTGTACACCCGCCGTCTACTACGAGGTTTTGGCCTGTTATGTAAGACGCGCCGCTCGAAAGCAGAAAAGCGACGGGCGTCACAAGTTCCTCCGGATTGCCGATTCGTCCGAGGGGTATCTTGTTCTCGAGGCGCGAGATAAAGTTGAGGTCTTGGCGAACGTCGCCGCTGGGAAATGCCCCCGGGCTGATCGCGTTGACTCGTATGGCGTATTTGGCGAGATAACATGCCGCGTATTTTGTGAATTGGATGAGTGCGGCTTTGCCGGCGCCGTAATTTGGGGGGTTATTGAATTGCGGGGACTCGGCATAGGCTCGGGGATCGGGAGATACGATGCCGTAGATGGAAGCGACGTTTACCACGGCGCCTTTTGTTTCCTTCAGAAATGGCAGCGCGCTTTGGAGCATCGTGAATGCAACGCCAACTGCGCCGTCAATGCCCGAACGCCACTGGTCGATGGTCATGGTCTCGAGGGAACCGCCTTCGCCAAAGTAGGCGTTATTGACCAGACCATGGATGCGTGTGCGATCCGATTTAAGTCGGGCAAAGGTGTCTGCGATACTGGTCTCGTCGGCCAAATCGACGTAGCAGACCTCGATGCCGTTTCCTCGGAGGGCCTCGAGTTTGTCTGTCTTCCTGTCGTCTCTGGCCGTGGCTATAACCGTTGCGCCGAGTTCGCGCAGGCCGATGGCAATCGGAAAGCCAAGATGCCCCGTGCCCCCCGTTACAAGTACGGTCTTGCCGCCTAGATCGATCATGTTATAGCTCCCATTTTGAGGGGTTGACAAGGGCCTCGTCATGTATCGAGAACGGCGAGAAGTCGAACTCGAGGCCCGCAATCGAGGCGAAGTCGGCCGCGTTCTTCTTGAACTCGTTGGACGTACGTACGCCCATCAGCACAATATCCACTTCCGGCTGTTGATTCACAAAACAGAGCGCGGCCTGCACGAGGGACAGGCCGGTTTCGTTGACAAACGAATCGAGTCGGTGTCTGGTTTCCGCCACCGCACTGAGCGGGGCGGGGATAGTGGATTCAGGCATCAGGAGCAGCCCCTGTAAGAAAACCGAGCGCGCATGGATCTCGATGCCTTTCTGCTTCAGGACGCTCAGCAGGCCGCTCTCGATAAAGCGTTGGTCAAGGATGCTCAGAGGCAGTTGAATGAGGTCGATATCGTACCTGGCTAGAAGCGCCTCGAGTTGGGCGGGCTCGTATACGGAAACGCCTCGTTTCCCGACGCGGGCCTCTTGTTTGAGCCGGCCCATCGCTTCGAATACGAATTCGCCCCCGGGGACAAGCAGATTGTTTGCGTCATGCACCAGTAATGCGTCCACGGAAGATTGGCGCAAGTTCGCCAAAGACCGTTCAAAAGTACGCTCGACCTCCTCGGCTTCCGCTCGCGAAATCCGGGCGCTGCCAAACTGCGGCGTTTTCGTGACGATGCGGAAGTCATGACTGCCCAGTTGAGCCAGAGCGTCGCCCAAGACGGCCTCGCTTCCGCCGTAGCAAGGTGCGGTATCCAGCGTTTGGATGTGGCTGCTCCGAGCCGACTCGAGGATGGTCAGGACCTCTTCGGGCGTGGTTTGCCCCAATGTGTTCGCGATGCCGTAGTCCATTCCAAAATGGACGGTTCCCAAGCCAAGCTTTGCCATATCCTCAATACCTAAGGCAAAATAGACGGGCCCGAGGCCCGTGCAGGCCCGACGAGCGCAACGCCGCAGTTGCACGTGGATGCGCCGCTGCACTAGGATTTGTTCGGGCTAGTAGGGCTGGCGACCGTAAGACAAATCCGTGTGGTAGCCTCTGTGCTTGGCTGGCTATCGCGAATTACTCCTCGAGCTTCTTCCGCAACTTTCGCAGGCGCCGTAAGGCCGATTCGTCGAGGTGGTCCTCGACGCGGCTTAGGTCGCCCGGTGTTTGATACAAGTGTTTGGTGGTTGTCTTTAGTTCCTTGGACGCCGCTTCGACTTCGGCGAGGAAGTTCGTGGGGGCCATCACGAGGGCGCCAAGGGCTCGGCACAAGTCGCGTATGCCGCGATCGCCGCTGACTATCACGAGTTCCCGGCGGTTGGTTGCGGAAAAGACCTCGCGCTCGATGACGGTGTCGGCGGACTGATGTCCCGGTGAATAGACGATCTCGAGGCCGGGCGCTCCGCGGAAAGGCGCCTCCGTTTCCGACTGGCGGCCGCGGCCGTCGAAAATGACCCGGACGCGGTGTCCCGTGGCCGCACAGAACCGTGCCGCAGTTTCGATTAAACTGTCGCGGGCCGTCTCAAAATCATGTCTCGCCAGCGCCTGGAGCTTCGGACAATAGTGAATCACGTTGTACGCATCGATATAGTAAGTATATGCCATGCAATGCGCTCAGTTGACGTAGACCCGCTCGACGCGCGGGCCAATGCCGGTGAGAATGTCGTACGGTACAGTCTGGGCGCGCTCCGCCAGTTCTTCCACCGAGATCCACTCGTTGCCGTCTGTGCCGACCAGGACGGCCGTGTCGCCTGCCGAAACATTTTGGACTTCGCTCACGTCGACGACGATCTGATCCATGGATACGCTGCCGCGCACCGGACATCGTTTGCCGCGAATCAACACATCCGCGCGGTTGCCGAGGCCGTATTTGTACCCGTCGGCGTAGCCCACGGGGATGACGGCGGCCCGCATGTGGTTCTCGCTCTTGTAGGTACGGCCGTAGCCGACGCTTGAACCCGCTTCGAGTTCCTTGACGAGTGTGATGCGGGCTTCCCAACGCAGCGCGGGGTGCAGCGCCACGCCTTCAGGACGGTTGCCGGTAGGCCAAACCCCGTACGTCATCAGGCCGGGCCGTACCATGTCAAAGGCGCTCGTCGGGTAGTTGATAATCGCGGCGCTGTTCGCCGCGTGCGCCGTCTCATAGGGAATGCCGATCTTGTCGAGTTGGCGCAGCAGTTGCTTGAAAAGCCGAATCTGGTTCAGCGTGAAGTCATCGTCCGGGGCGTCGGCGACCGGGAAGTGGGTGGCGATTCCTTCGATATCGATGTTCGAAATGCGCGTTAGATACTCGAGTTCGGCAGTGACGGAGTCGATATCGAAGCCTTGACGCCCCATTCCCGAGTCGATTTTGCAGTGAATTGGGAGTACTTTGTTAGCGCGTCGAGCGTGTTCGCCCACCCGTTCCGCGGCGCTTGTGTCCGAAATCATGAGGCGAAGATCGTGCACAACCGCCGCGATCAGGCCGTCGGGCGGCGGTTGGCCCAATACCAGTATCGGGGCCGTGATGCCCGCTTCACGCAAGGCAATCCCTTCATTGACGGTTGCCACGCCCAGCATCTCGACGCCATACTCGACGGCGCGCCGGGCCACCGGAATCGCGCCGTGTCCGTATCCGTCCGCCTTGACAACGGCCTGAATGGCGCAGTTTCTGGGAATCAGGCGCTGAACAACGCTCAGGTTATGGCTGTAGGCGGCCAAGTCGACAATCGCGCGCGTTGGGGAGGCCATCTGCATGTTACAGATCCCGCAGGCGCAGCGCCTGCCAGTTTATGCGGACGAATTTGTAGCCGGAGTACAGCGTGAAAAAACCCACAAGTATTATGGCCCAGTACGAAGCGTGCCACACCGCCGTCTGAAAAAACCCAGTAAACGCCGCGTCCGCAAAGAACATTGTCAGCGCCTTGGCCACAATCGCGAAGAATAGAAAGGCAAATATGTACACCATTTGGATGATGGCCTTGGTTTTGCCCCACACATTCGCCCCGATAACCACACCTTCCGACGCCGCCAGTGACCGTGCCCCCGTGATCAGAAACTCGCGGGCAAGGATCACCACAACCGCCCACGCCGGCATCCGAAGTTCGTCCAGCGTCATCAAAACCAGGAACCCGGCCGCCAGCAAGACCTTATCCGCGACGGGGTCGAAAAGTTTCCCGAAATTCGTGACGAGATTCCGCTCGCGCGCGATCTTGCCGTCGTAGTAATCCGTGATTGTGGCGGCGACGAAAACCGGATAGGCAAGGATGTAGGCCACGACATGATCGACCGCCATGAGGCCGACAAAGACGAATGTCATGAAGAACCGTGCAAGTGTAAGCTGGTTTGCAGGGTTCATAGCCTATCCGTGCTGAGAGATGCGCGTTCCAATTGCATCCTCCCAATTTGCCTCGGATGTGGCCCCGAAGCGCGTGACCAGCGACAGTAACGAACCCGGGGACATTGTACCAAAGTCCGCGGCAAGTAAGGAACCTCTTGCAGGGCAGAGGCATAGTGTCGAACCGCGCTGTTGGCGGGTCGGGGCGCGGCGTGCGTAGTCGGGTGTGCATCGTGCGGGAAAATGCATATTGCGATTGACAGATACCTGCAATGAATATATCATCTTCCTAAGTGTATAGAGCTAGCGGAACGTTGGTCGGATTTCGGTCGAGAGCGGATCGATCTGGCCAATTTTTCCAGGAGTCCGGTCATGATGACATTCTTCGTTGTTTGCGCGGCCGCAGGCGGCACGATAATGGTGCTTCAGCTTCTTCTCTCGCTGATCGGCCTTGGCGGCGACCACGACATAGACGTTCACGACGGCCACGTCGATTTCGGCGGCCATAGCATCGATATGGGCGACCATGATTTCGGCGATTACCACTTGGCAGGCGATCACGCCGACCACGGCTCGTCCGCGTTTTTCGGGGTGCTTAGCTTTCGTTCGCTGGTGGCGGCGGTGACGTTTTTTGGGCTTGGTGGCACGGCGGCGCTGGCGTCCGATCTGCCCGTGTCCCTCTCTGTGGCGATCGGGTGCGGCTGCGGCGCGGGGGCGATGGTGCTTGTGGGATGGCTCATGCGTCTCTTGCATACGCTCGGTGAAGAAGGCAACGTCCAGATCGAGCGCGCGGTGGGCCAGACCGCCACCGTGTACCTGTCCGTTCCGGGCAAAAGAAAGGGCGCCGGCAAAGTGACCGTGAAGCTTCAGAACCGCACCATGGAATACCAGGCAATTACGTCGAACGCGAAAGAGTTGCCGACCGGGGCTCACGTCGTAGTGGTGGGCGTGGCAAGTCCGGACACGCTCGAGGTGGCCGAGGCGTCCGATTAGCGGCGGCTCGGAAGGAGAACTACCATGGATATTTCCGCTCTTGCTATTGCGCTGATCGTGCTTTTCGTGGCCGTGCTGTTCCTCGCGTTCGTGATCTTATTGTCGAAGCGATACAAGCGGTGCCCAAGCAATTGCGTGCTTGTCATATACGGCAAGGTTGGCGGCCGGGGGTATAGCGCCAAGTGTATTCATGGGGGCGCGGCGTTCGTTTGGCCGCTGTTTCAGGACTTCGCCTACCTGAGCCTCGAGCCGAGCCAGATCGAGATTCCGCTCAAGGATGCGCTGTCCATGGAGAACATCCGCGTGAACGTGCCGAGCGTCTTCACCGTGGCAATCGGCACCGAAGACGCCATCATGCAGAACGCGGCCATCCGCTTGCTCGGATTGAATACGCAGCAGATTAAGAAGCAGGCCGAGGACATTATCTTTGGCCAGCTTCGTCAAGTAATCGCCTCGATGGGCATCGAGGACATTAACCGCGACCGCGACAAGTTTCTCCACAATATCCAGACCTCGCTTGAGCCGGAGCTGCGCAAGATTGGCTTGGTATTGATCAACGTCAACATTACCGACATTACGGATGAGTCGGGCTATATCGAGGCCATTGGCAGAAAGGCCGCCTCGCAGGCAATCCAACAAGCCCGGGGCGACGTCGCCGAACAGGAGAAACTGGGTGAGACACGCGTGGCCGAGGCCGATCGCGACAAGGCCGTCAACGTGGCCGACGCCCAAAAGCAACGCAATATCGGCATACGTTCGGCGCAGAAGGAACAAGCGGTTCGCGTGGCTGAGCTGGACAAAGAACAGCAGGTCGGCGAGAAAAGCGCCCAGTTCCAGCGTGAAGCCCAGGTAAAGGACGCGGAACGTGAGAAACGTGTCGCGGTGGCTGACGCCGAGGCGACGGCCGTCGAGGGCGAAAACTTGGCGAAGGCGCGCGTGGCGAACGCCCAGGCAGGACTCCAGGTGAAGGAGGCGGAGGCGTATCAGCTCGGCGAGACCCGTACGCGCGAGGCCGAGGCGGCCGTCCTCGAAGCCCAGAACCTGGCGATGGCCAAGGCGGCCATCGCCGAGGCGGAGCGTATCGAGCAGGAGCGGCGCGCGCAACTCGAGGCGCCCGCGAAGGCCGAAAAGGCCCAGACTATCGTCGATGCGGAGGCCTCGGCCGAGCGGCAGCGCATCGAGGCCCAAGGTGAAGCGGCGGCCATTTTCGCGAAACTCGAGGCGGAAGCAAGGGGCCAGTTTGAGACTCTCGCCAAGAAAGGCGAGGGGTTGCGACGGATTGTGGAGGCGTGCGGCGGGTCGCAGGAAGCCTTCCAGATCCTCATGCTCGAACATCTCGACAACTTGGCCGAGGCCTCTGCGAAGGCGATCTCGAACATCAAGTTTGACAAGATCGTTGTGTGGGAAGGCGGGGCCAAGGACGGCGCAAGCAGCACCGCGAACTTCCTTCATAACATGGCCCGCACGTTGCCGCCCGTGCTGCAGACTATGCGCGACATCGGCGGGGTCGAGATCCCGGAGTACTTGGCCAAACTGGCCCCGGAAGACGGTGCGCCGCCGGGTAAACCCGATGCGGCCCGGGCGCCTTCGCGGCCCAAGACGGCCGCCGGCCCGTCGCCTGACGCGAAAGGCCAACAACCGCCGCCGAAACCGGCGCCATAGGGTGAGAATCTTGGGCGCGACAAACGTCCGTCAGACAGCGCGCCGCCGCGCTTGCCACACGGTATCGTTATCGCCGTTCAGCAGCGAATCACGCGTTTGATGATTCGCGAAGCAACTGGATGCTCCTCACGAATACCACACCGCCGTTATTGCGGGCACCGAGACTTCAAGCGATGAAATCCTCTCGATGGCGACCAATACTCGAAACCGCATTGATTGGGGGAAGCAAATTGCCACGCCGCTCGGGGACACGCTCCTCACAATTGTAATACTAAGTTGCTTTCAAAGAGATGCTAATTCGATGGGGCCAACAGTGCTTTGCATGACGATGGCTTTTTTACGCGTCATTCTGAGCAACGCGAAGAATCTCACTCTCACAGATACGTTGACGAGTTCGAGATCCTTCGCTTCGCTCAGGATGACAGCAAGGCCACGGCTTGCCTGAAGTCACATAAGTTGATGTTTGAATGCAACTTGGTATAAAGAGGAGCAAGACGGACGTCATTACATTATGGGAAGATCCTGTAAGAGACGGTACGAACCGGAGGGGCGCCGCTATCGTCGTCGGCGGCTTCCTCTGGCTGGCGAGGTCTGGAGTAGGGCGGCGACACGTTCACGTAACTCGGCGATGTGAAAGGGTTTCTTGAGATAGTCGTCGAAACCGTGTTCCGGCAACTGGGCCGCGTCTTCCTCGGTAATATAGCCGGAAATCGCCAGTATCCGCGTCGTGCGCGTCTCGGGTCGCGCGCGCACGCGCTCGCACACCATGCGGCCGTCCATATCAGAAAGGTGAATGTCGAGGATGATCAGGTGTGGGTTGTGCTCGACGACTTGCGCGCCCGCGTCGAAACCCGTGGAGGCGATGCTGATGCTGTACTCCTTGTTCTCGGCCAGTGCTGCGGGGATAATGTCGAGGTAATAGGGGTCGTCGTCCACGACCAAAATCCGCTGTTCGCCTTCCTCGAGGCGCTCGAGCGGTATGCCGTGACTTAGCATGAACTTCTTGAGGCTTTCGTACGGAATCCGCCGATCGCCACCCGGGCCGAGCCGATACCCCTCGATCTGGCCCAGGTCAAACCACCGGGAAACCGTGTCCGCCGACACGCCACAGATCGCAGCCACTTCGCCGCTCGTGAAAACCTTGTCTCTCATCCACGCGCTCCATCTAACCGCCGGCCTGGCCAGCGAGTAAATCGAGATTCTCGGGGTATGCGGCACTATGCCTACAAATCCTAGCATGTTATGCCGCATATTTCAAGCCGAATCCCCAGCACATTTTAGGGATTTCGTGAATTTTTCGCAGTTTAGCGCCCGTCTGACAAAGCGGCTTTGCCTAGACAGAAAAGCGGGGCGTAATGGAGACAAGGGAACGCGGCGCCGACCTCGAACGCGGCCGCAGGACGCGCGGAGCGAAACGCTTGGCACGATTCACATTGCCATCGTTCGTTCCATCGTTGATCGTAGGTGCGGAACGGTTTCTTCCTGTGCCGCAACCCCCTGCTCCGCCGGTTTGACAGTCGCGTCCGCAACGAAGCGCGTGGTATTATGGGAACAGAAGACGCCGCGACTATAGTTGCTGGGAGAGCTACCGATGGAAGACTTGGCCCGGTTCGAGACCCCGGAGAATGTCACGGTGTCCTACCCGCTCGCCGGCCCCGGCACGCGGTTTGTGGCCTATTTCTTCGACGAAGTGATTCTGTTCGTGGCCATCACCTTGCTGCTGATTCTCTTGGGACTCGGGAGCGCCGTGGCCGGCACGGCCGGCCTTCTCGGGAACATGGGCGGCGACGCCCTCGGCGCGATCGCGGTTTCTGTCGTGGTGGTGGTCATCGGGTTTGCTCAGGTTGGTTACTTTGCATTATGCGAATGGTTCATGAACGGGCAAACGCTTGGGAAACGCGCCGTGAACGTCCGCGTCGTGATGGAGAACGGCTTCTCGCTGAGTGTTGCGGGGGTGCTTGTACGCAACATCATCCGCCTGTTGGACGCCATACCGCTGCTGTGGATTGTGCCTATAGTGACGCACAAACGCCAACGGTTCGGCGACATGGTCGCCGGCACTATTGTCATCTCAGAAGAGGCCCACCCGCTTGCCAGTGTCCGGGAACAACTTGGCACGCGGCCGGCCCACGAGGCGCAGTTCACATTCACTTACGGCCAACTCGACAAAGTGGACGCATCGGAACTGGAGACCATTGAGATGTTCCTCGAGCGTTGTGGACGCCTCGGCGGCGCCGAGCGGGCCCGGCTGGCCGGGCAGTTGGCCGGCGAGATTATCCGGCGCCTCGAGTTGCCGCCCGTGGATAACGCGCCCCAACAAGAACGTTTCCTCCAAGATCTTGTTGCGGCCAGTGTGCGACGCGAAGTCAGGGAGCTTGGATGACCGATGCCCTAACGCGCAACGGACGCGCGGCTTCTGCATCGTGTTCGCCGCTACCGTTTCCAACACGAGTACACAGGCGCCCGAACATAGAACCGTTTTCGGGTATTTCGAGCACACGGAGGAACAGCGTGTATGCCGGGGAAGGACAGAGCGTTTCATTCGACCGACGTTCATGAAATGCGTAACGCGATTGCGCGTGTGGTGACCGCCACGACCGTGACGGATATGCATACCCACCTATATCCACCGGCCTTTGGCGACTTGCTGCTTTGGGGCATTGACGACCTACTGACGTATCACTATCTTGTCGCCGAGGTGCTCCGCGTTTCGGCTATCCCGTATGAGCGGTTCTGGGCGCTCGGCAAGAAAGAACAGGCCGACCTGGTATGGCGCGAGCTTTTTGTCGAGCGGTCGCCGTGCAGCGAATCGTGCCGGGGCGTCTTGACCGTGCTCAATGCCCTCGGACTTGACGTAAGCGTGCGCGATCTCGACGCCTATCGCAAGTATTTCGCGGAACAAGACCCGGCCGCCCACGTGGACACGGTGTTTCGCCGCGCCA
>DUZM01000010.1 GCA_013349485.1 Candidatus Hydrogenedentota bacterium
GTCAAAACCCACATAAGCGAAGTCGGGCTTCTTTTGCGGCAACGGCAGGGCCTTGGGGAGCAGAGACTCACCCGGCGCGCTTACCCCTGCGCTGGTGACTGCGCCCGGTTCGTCGCTTTTCGCCTGCATACCGATAGGCGCGGGCTTGACGGCCTGTGCGACTGGCGGCGTCTTGAGGGCGGTTAACGCGGAATACGCTTCCACATCGGGCGAAGTATCCAGTATGCCCAGGCCAAAATAGAAGAGCGAACTCACGAAAATAAGCAGCACCCACGCGAATACGACCCGCCTCGGGCGTTCGCCATAGCCGCACAACACGTCCATGAACCACGAGACCCACCGGTTCACGCGGGTGCGCGACATCAGCTTGCGTTTCGCCACCATAAGCCGATAAAACAACTCCCCAGCTTCTTCACTCCGCCCGGCTTCCCGGTGGTTGTTGAGCAGGGCAAGATATATCTCGCCCGCTTCTTGCCATGCCTTGAGGGCCTTCCCGCGCTCGCGGCGCCGCGCCAAGGCGTTGCCCTCGAGCTCGTTGGCCACGATGTTGTTCTTGCCCAGGACGATCCCCTCGAGTTTCGCGCCTTTTACGTTTGCGCCAAGGAGGTTGGCGCCCGTGAGATCGGCGCTGCGAAGGTTCGCGGCCTGCAAATTCGCCTTAAAAAGCGAAGCGCCGCGAAGGTTGGCGCCAAACAGGTGGGCGCCTTCCACGTGCGCCCGGAACAGACGGGCTCCCTCGAGATTCGCCTGAATGAGCTGCGCGCCCACCAAATGGCGGCACTCGAGGTCAATGCCCGCCAGTTGGAATCCCTCCATGTTGACGTCTTCGTTAGCCAGCCGCACAAGAAGCGGCCCGGCCAAAGGACCCGTCTTCGGGGCTTCCGCACTGTGCCAGAAACAAAACGTATTCTGGCGCAGGGCCGTAAACCGACACGGCGCACCTCCCGTGCCGATGTAGGCGCACGGTTTGAGGGCACCCTGTGGCTCGGGGGGCTCGCGGCTGTCCCGAGCATCCGGAGCCGTTTCGCGTGCGGTTGTCATGACGCCTCGGACCTGTCAGTGCATTTCTTGCCCGCCGGTAACGTTGATCGCCTGCCCAGTCATGTAGCTCGATTCGTCAGAGGCGAGGAACACGACCACGTTCGTCACGTCATCGTACGTGCACGGGCGTTTCATGGGGACTTTCTCGATGTATCTACGGCGGACCTCCTCCTCGGAAATCCCCTGGTTTCTTGCATATTGCCTGAAAAGACTCTCGATCCACAGCGGCGAATCGAGAAGATTCCCGGGGCAAACGGCATTCACGCGGACGCGCTGCGTCGCAAATTCGAGGGCAAGGCTTTGCGTAACGCCGATCCCGCCGAACTTCGAGGCCACATAGGCCGAGTTATGGAAACTCCCCGTTTTCCCGGACTTGGAATTAATCTGAATGATCGACCCGCCCCCGCCGTCCAGCATAACCCGGGCCGCCTCGCGCGCCGTCAGGAAATAGCCCACCAGGTTTACGTCTATCACCCTGCGCCAACGAGAAGCATCGAACGCCGTCGCGTCCCCTGAGATAAGAATTCCCGCGTTCGCGACGCATATATCCAACCGTCCCAGTTCGGTCACCGCAGCGTCCATTGTATTGCGCACCCCCGCGGCATCGGTCACGTCCACCGCGGCCCCGGTTATCCGCCGGCCGGTTCGAGCCGCTATAGCCCTTGTGGTCGCCTCGAGGGCATCGCCGTTCAGGTCCCAACCTACGGCGTCGCAACCTTCGCGGGCGAGACGTTCCAAAATCGCCGCGCCCAATCCCTGCGCCGCGCCCGTCACCACCGCCTTCTTGTCGTCAAGACGCCCCATCAGGCTCTCCCGGCTGCAGGTTATGTGGAAATGGTCTTCTCGCGGTACTTCTCGTCCGGCCGCGTGAAAATGCGCTCGACGTCCTCGGCCGCCATGAATCGCGGCCCGCCGACGCTGTAAGCGCCCACGAGCATCTGCGATGTCTTCTCGGCCATGTCGGTAATCCCGCAGACGGCCTTCGGCGAAGACCCCATGGCGAGCATCCCGTGATTCTGCATCATGACGGCCCGCGGCAACACGCCTTCCTCGGCGACGAACCGTTCAATCCGCGACTTCACCTCGCGCGCAAGCACCAAGCCCGGATCGACATACGGCACAAATACCGATTTGTGACCCATCACGACAATGTGGTCCGGGCAGGTACGCCCCGCGAAAGCGTGCTCGGCTTTGGCGGAACACAAAAGCGTGTTGGTATACGTAGGATGCGTGTGCCCGACGAATGCGTACTCGCGGCGCCGCAGCAGCACGGCGTGCAAAAACGTTTCGACGGAAGGACGCCGACGCTCGCCGGGGTCCACGAGCGCCGTCTCGAGCGCCTCGGTTACGTCCGCATCGCCTGCCGATTCGTCTTCCAGGATGTCCGTCAATTTGCCCAACGATACTGCCACAAAACCGTCCGCCCCGATGTCCGACAACACCGTCCCCGAAGCCTTGACGTAGAAGGTGTCGTCATCGATTCGGGCCGAAGTGTTCCCCTCGCCCAATATGGCATACGCTCTCGCGGGATCGCCAAGATAACGCGACATCGCAACCAATTGCTGCAATACATCAGCGCGCATTGCCTATCCCCATGTCTTTCTTCTGCGCGGGATTATACCAGTACCTCAGGCGGGCCGCAATTGGGTATGGCCGAGCAACGGGGAAACGATCCGCGCAGCCCTCATGGCTGCCGCCAACTTCCAGAAACCTTTTGGTTGGCTCGGCTTTGGGAAAGGTCGTCTGAGCGTCGCAGGAAAGTTCTCGACGCGCGAAAAAGGCCGCACCTTCTCATTCCCGACTTGATTTCGCGCGCCGCGCGTCACAACACGTCTGCTGGAAGATCCCCGCCCTTAAATGACCTATAGCGCGGGCGCTTATTGCCCCCTTTTCAGGCAATGCCTTTCCCACGGCGGAAACTAGCCGCCCAATAACCGTGCGGCAGTCTGCGGCAGCATGTTGGCCTGGACGAGCACTGCCACGCCCCCTTCGAGCAGGATTTGGTTCCGCGTTTGTTGGACAACTTCTCGCGCGTAATCGAGGTCGCGGATTCGTGATTCCGCCGCCTGTTCATTGACGATCCCTATTTCACGCTGCTCGATTGCGCGGTTCAAGCGGTTTTCCTGAGCGCCGAGATTGGCCCGATTCTGGCTGACTCTGTTGACGGCAGCGTCAATATCCGCAAGCGCGTTCGTCGCGCCGGCCTGTGTCGTAAGGTCGATTCCGCCGAGCCCGAGCGCCGTCACGGTAGACTCGTTGATGGTTATCTCGTTGCCGCCTTCCGTTCCCAACTCGATGGTCCCGGCAGTCCCGTTGAGTAAATTAAGCCCGTTGAATTCAGTCTGGTCGGCGATAGCGCCAATCTGCTCGACGATCTGCTGGGCCTCCGCGTTCAGGGCCGCGCGTTGCTCATCGCTCAGCGTGCCGTTGGCCGCCTGCGTGGCCAATTCACGAAGGCGCTGAAGCCCGCTTTGTTGTTCCGCCATGCCGCCTTCCGCCGTCTGAATCGCGTTGACGCCGTATTGGAGATTGCTTGCTTCCTGCGTGTACTGCCGCACCCGCGTCCGAAGCCGTTCCGCAATAGCCAAGCCGGCGGCGTCATCCGCGGCGCGGTTGATGCGCAGGCCCGCCGAAAGCTTCTCTAGGTTTGCGAGTAGGTCGTTCGAGGTCCGCCGCGTCTGCCTTTGCGCATTCAAAGCAGGTATGTTCGTATTGATCCGTAATCCCATGACCAACTCCCCACCGCGCTCAAGCGCACCAATCCGTTTTTCACCTTTTTAACTATAGCACATGGCGCGTCCCTGCGCAATGGCTTGTCACCGCGCACTTGGCTTATTCTAGCTATCTTTGCGCTATTTACGGGCCTGGGGCGGCATACGGGCCCGGGCGTGTCGCCACCCCCCACGGCGTGCACATCCAACGCAGGCCCCGAATTTGCCGAAAATCCTCGAAATTACCAACTAATTGTTGTATACTATCTTAGGCAATGCGCGGCGGGTGTGCTGTACGCCCATTCGGCGCTGCGCGAGAATATGGGCGCCAAAGAGTCATATGTAGTCCCAGGGTCTCACAGATGAGTCGAGGCAACGCGCAAGAAGGCGCAAGACAGGAAGCGGCGAAGCCAGCCACAAAGAGTTTGGCCGGTTGAATGTGTATAATGGGCGTCCGGGTCGCCGAAGGCGACAAGCAGATCATAGTGGGAATCGTCGTCGACGAGGTCGCCGAGTCCTTCGACCGTCGGGCCTGGTCAAGTCGAGCCGCCGCCGAGCTTTGGCACGAGCCTTACAACGAATTCTGGTGTGGGCACGGGTAAGATCGGCGACAACGTCGCGATGCTGTTCTACATGGACGAGGTGTTGTCGGAGGGCGACCTCGCGCTCATGTCGCGGATCGCGCAACAATAGGCAGGAAATCGCAGACGACGTGGAAGACCACGCTACAGAATTCAGTCTGCGCGTAACCGATGACCGTTTATCGGTCTTGCTTACGTGTGCCGTTGACCTCGAGCATCCCGAGCCGCTGGCAAAACGCATTCTCGAGGAGATGCGCGCGCTGGGACTTCCGGATGTGCCGCGTCAACAGCAGCTGGCCGGGTGGCTTCTCGAAACTGCCCGCGGCGATCCGCGCCTCGAGGATGTGCCCCTCGTCGAGGGCGAGCCCCCGGTGCCGCCGGTTCATGGCAAGGTCGAGTGGGCAGGCAATTTCTTCGACACCGGGTTCGTCATCGACGAGAAAACGGGCGCTATCGATTACCGAACTCGGGCCGCCCAAAATTCCGTCGAGGAGGGACAACTGCTCGCGAAATTGATCCCGCCGAAGGAAGGCAGAGATGGACGAGACGTGTTTGGAAACCTCATCGACGTCGGCAAGGCCAAACGTGTCCGGATCCAACTGGGACGCAACGTCAAGGTAGGCGACGACGGCGCCTACTACGCCAGTCGCGAGGGTCGGATTCGCTGGGATGCAAAGGGCCTTTCCGTCGATGAAATTCTTATTATCAAAGGAAGCATCGGGCTGAAAAGCGGACACATTACGCATCCCGGGGCCGTCATAGTCGAGAAAGACATTGAGGCCGAGTGCCGGGTTCAGGCCGACGGCGACATCGAGGTGAAAGGGACCATCGAGGAGGCCGATGTCGACGCGGGCGGCAACCTATCCGTGCGCAACGGCATCATGGGCGGCGGCGCGCATATCAAAGTCAACGGAAACGTACATGCCAAGTTCATTGTCGAGGCCAATATCGAGGCTGGCGAGGACATCGTCGTCGAACGCGAGATCCGGCACTCCGTGCTCAAGACGCGCGGGGCCGTAATCATACGTCATGGACAGATCATCGGCGGCGAGACCGCGGCCCTCGGAGGTATCGACGTCGGCCAGTCCGGCGGGGTGAGTTGCGTGCCGACGGTGCTGCGTGCCGGGGAAGACTTCCGTCTCGCCGAAGAGAGCGCCGAGAAGGGCGCGCGGCTCCCCGAGCTCGAGGCCGAACTGAAACGAATTCACGCTGCCGTGGATCCCTTGACGGCGCGGCAACGGACGCTTTCGCCGAAAAGGCGCGAGGCCCTATCGAAATTGCTCGACAATGTCGGTGAGTTGGAGGATGCCATCAGGGCAATCCACGCCGAGATAGACGAACTCAAAAAGGCCTCCGAGGCCCGCGCAAAGCACCGCATTATTGTTCGCAGCAAAATGTACCCGGAAACGATCTTTCGGATAAAAGATTCCCAGCTGCGCGTCAAGGAGACTTTGCTCGGCCCGGCCCGGGCATCGTTTTTCAAAGACAAGGTGGAACTGTCCCCGGGAATCGCTTAGCCGAGGCCTCGACGAAGCGAAAAGGCGAATACTGAGGCGTGAAAGGCGAGAACGGGGCGTCGCCCGGCGTGATGGCACCGGCTTCCCGGTGGGCGCGGCGTTCGCCATGGGCAAACCGTTTGCCCGGAACCGGCAGCCGCGTAGTCGACCACGCGGCATCGGACGCCGGTAACAACAGCGCAAGAAAGCGGCCCGGTGCGCGAACTTCTTGCGCGGAGGAGCAGTCAATGAACCGTAGGGAAGAGGTCCTCTCAACGCTCCGAGCAGTCCCCGAGATGCCGATTGCCGTGACCAAACTGATACGACTGCTTGAGGAGCCCGATGTAGACATCAACGACATCATCAAAGCCATCGAACTCGATCCGGGACTGACCTCGAACGTCCTGCGTCTGGCAAACTCGGCCTATTTCGGAGGGCCAAGAACGATCGGGTCGCTTCGAGACGCCATCGTCCGTTTGGGCACGAATCGGGTATTCCAACTCGTCATGGCCTCCGCCATATCGCCCCTGGCCCGGCCATCGGTCAAAGGCTACGATTTCCCGCCTGGCGAGCTTCTGTCCCACTCGATTGCTACGGCCATTTGCACCGAGCAGCTTGCTGAAGTGCTAGGTCTGAAAACGCCCGGACATGCCTTCACCGCGGCGTTGCTGCACGACTTGGGCAAAATTGTTCTTGGAACCTTCATCGAGGTGGATGCACGGCCCATCTCTGCCTTGGCATCCGAACGCAACGTCTCTTTTGAAGTCGCCGAAAAGGAAGTTCTCGGCATCGACCACGCCGAGGTAGGCGAGATGCTCCTCGATAGTTGGAATCTGCCGCACGAGATCACCGCCGTGGCGCGCTGGCACCATGAGCCGGGCGAATACGACGGCGACAGGCTCACTGTGGACATGGTGCACGTCGCCAACCGGCTCGCGATCGAGAGCGGCATCGGAACGTCTGCGGCAAATCCCCACTATCACGCCCAGAACACCGCCGACGAACGGCTGGGCTTGCGCGAAGAACAAGCCGATACAGCCGTCCGCAGCATGCTTGCCGCCCTCGAAGAAGTCCGCGGCCTGTTTCTATCCGAAGCCGCGAGGTGATTGCGACGGCATTCAGCATTCGTGGGATACTCGAGATGCCCATACGCGATCAGCGTTTGCCTCCCACAGGAAGCGCTCGGCGACCAGCCTTTTCTTCCCGAGGCCGGAAAAGCATTTCACCTTCCATGCGATCGGCCCACACAAAATGCGGAAACGCTGTCACTTCCGGCGGACACGCTGTCAAGTGGGTCGGCGAACCTTGTACGCGCCGGCCGCCATTTCCAGGACGCAATCGGCGAGACTTGTGACCTCTTCCGGGTGATGCGCTGCAAATAGAACGGTTACGTCCCGCTCTTGTTTCAATCCCTTCACTGTATCCAGGATGTCGTCGCGGAGTGGCGCGTCGAGGTTGGCGAAGGGCTCGTCGAGCAACAGAACGCGCGGCTCATGGGCAAGGGCGCGGGCAATGGCGAGTCGCTGTTGTTGGCCCCCGGATAATTCACAAGGATAGGCGCGCCTGCGGTCGCTCAACGAGACGCGCTCGAGCAACTCCGCAATGCGGCGCTCCCGTTGCGCGCGCGTAAGGGGCGCCGCGCGCAGGACGAAATCCAGATGACGCGCCGCCCGCATGTGCGGCCACAACGCAAGATCCTGAAACACCATGCCGATATTTCGCGCGGCGGGTGCCAGGAACGCCGTCGGGCTCGTCGCCTCGACGCCGTTGATAAACACGGCGCCCCCATCGGGCCGCTCGAGGCCCGCCACTATCCGTAGCAACGTCGTCTTGCCGCACCCCGAAGGACCGAAAAGACACAACGCTTCGCCGCGCGTTACGGCGACCGAAAGGCCGTTCAACGCGACCAACGCGCCGAAGTGCTTGGATACGTTGCGCACCTCAACCGCGAACGTGCACCCTCCTTCGTGCGTAGCCATAGATTACGAGGGTAACGATCGCCCCCGCCAGAATCAATAGGACCGTAATCAGACTCAACGCCGAGACTAGTCGGCTTGGCCCGTAGTGCATCAACGTGAGGATCCGCACCGACAACGGCGTTTGGCCGGGCGGACATACCAATACCGTGGCTTCGAGTTCGCCGACCGACAACACAAACGTCAGGCCCCACACCGCAACCAGCGAAGGCCAAAGAAGCGGCAGAATAATACCCGTCACGCGGCGCCGCCACCCCACCCCGCCGACCGATGCCGCTTCCTCGAGCGCCGGGTCCAGCGCGGTCAAACATGCGCCCGCCCCCCGATGCGCGAAGAATAGATACCGTCCCACACACGCCAGAACCACGACTAATAACGTGTCGTAGACGAGGGCCGGCAACCCGGGCCGGTTCCACGTCAGGATCAGGCCGATGCCGAGAACCGGCCCGGATATCAGAAAGGGAACGGCACTAAGCGCGAATATCCTGTGCAAAGCGCCACCGCTGCCGCGTTGGGCGCCACGAAGCCCCCCGGCTCCCGTCCTCGTCGCGGAATCCAAAAGCCGCAAACGCTCGAGATACGCCATTGAAAAGGCCAGCGCCGTCACGAGCGTGGCCGCTGCACTTGCCAAGATTACGGTCGTGGTGATCTCTTCCTTAGCAGTCCGCAATGCCTCAAAGAACGATCGCGCGGGCATCGCGCGCCGAATGAGCGCTCCGAGCGGCAACGCCGTGGAGATCGCGACGAGAAACCACGTGAAAACCAACGCCGCCGCGCCATGGCCCGAACGGCGTCCGGCCGCGTTGCGCGGCCGGTGTGCGCCCGTAAGCCAAGGCCGGCTTTGACGCATATAAAGGCCCCACGCGGTTAGCGCGGCGACCCCGCAAAAAACCAGGGGTATCGCGTGCGCCGTGGCCCCCGAGAAATCGTTGAAAGCGCTGAACCGGCTATAGATCTCCGCGGGGTACACATTCACCTGCAACAAGGACGGCGTAGAGAAACTCACCAACGCCAGCATAAACACGAACAACGTTCCGGTGAGAATGGTCGGCCCGACCAGCGGCAACGTGATGCGCCGGAAAACCCGGCCCTTTCCCGCTACGCACAACCCCGCCTCCTCGAACCGCCGGTCAAAACCACGCAGCGCCAGAAAAGTGGCAAACGCGACCAATGGATAATAGACTAAGGAAAACACGAATATGACGCCCGATACCGCGTACAGATTCGGCGGCGATGCCCCGTCCCCATACGACAACTCGAGCAACTTCGCCGCGTACCCCCTTCTGCCGAGGAGGTCCACCCACGCCACCGTGGCAATGTACGGCGGGATGAGGAACGGCACGGCTAGGGCGCACACCAACGTGCGGCGCATTCGTCGCCCTGCGCAGGCCACGGCGTATCCCGCGACAACGCCCAGAACCGTGGCAAAAAAGGCCGTCCCACCCGCGATGGCGAGCGTGTTGCGCAACAGCGACCACTGCCGGCCTTCGGCCAGGACCTCCCGATACGCCGCAATCGTGAAACGGCCGTCCACCCAAACGGATCGGCCTAACACGAGGCCGGGCGGAACCAACGCAACACCCGCAAAGAGCGCCAGCGTCAGCCCAATGTACACGCACAACGAACCGTTTCGCGGCATGTTCAACGAAGGAATTCCTGTTGGATGAACCGTGCCGACGCGGCCATTTGGGCTGCCGCCGCTGCAAAATCAACCGGCATGGCCTTGACCTCGGTAAGGTTCGGAACCGTCTCCGGCGTCTCGATCCCCGGTTTCAAGGGAATCTGTATCGATCGCGTGCGCGCCAACATTCGCTCGACGTCCGGGCTCAGCAGATAATCGATAAGCGCTTTGCCGCCTTGCGGATTCGGCCCGGCGCGAATCAGGGCAACCGTGTTCGGTATAACCAGGGTGCCCATACCTTCTTCACCCTGGTCGGGCATGATCCATTTGGCCGGCAGGCCGTCCTCGACCGCGCCGTTGGCATCGTCCGTGTCGGTGAGGCCTATAGCGTATTCGCCTTGAGCCACCATGTCGCGCACCGTCGCATTCCCGGCAAGAACCGCAACGTCATTCTTCTGCAAATCGACGAAGAAACCCTTGGCCCTTTCGTCGCCCCACGTTGCGAACAAGACCGCCGCGTGCGTCGCCGTCGTGCCGAACAGCGGCTTGGCAATGGCCGCCGCGCCCGCCCACTCGGGTTTCGTAAAATCCAGGATAGATGTCGGCGGATCGGCAACAAGGTCCGTGTTGTAGATGATGACCCGCGCCCGGGCCGCGAATCCCGCCCAGTGTCCATCGGGATCTTTGAACTGCTCCGGGATGTCCTTCGCGGCCGGCGAAACGTAGGGCGCCGTGACCCCTTCGTTTTTCAACACAATAGTCTGAACGACTTCGTTGTTCCAGAACACGTCCGCGCGCGGCCGCGATTGCTCCGCAATGAGCCGCTGCACGAGCCCTGTGGTCTTGGAGGCCTCGGTGTCGTACACCGCCTTGACCTTCACCCCCGTCTGTTTCTCGAACGCGCGCAATACCGGTTGAGAATACATCTCATCCAATGCCGTGTAGACGACCACGGCCGGCGTATCCTCCTTGCCGCAGCCGCACCCGGCAAAGACCAGAATCATCGAAAGAAGCCCCATTATCGTTCTCATTGCTCTCGCCTTCCGATTCTGTGGGCTTGCGCCCGACGCCAGAGCAGCGATAGGGTCGAAATCCTACTCGGCCGTCTTCCCGCCCGCGGTGGAACGGGACCCTACCGCCGTTAGCCCACGACGAAGCCGCTCACGATCGCCTCGAGCCGGGCTCGACGTTCTGCGTCCAGTGGCGCGCTAGCCCGCGCGGCGAGCTTCCGCGCCTGCTCCCGCGCCAACGCGTACGTGTCTTTACTGCCTTCGGCCGCCCACGTGGCATGGGGGCCCCGCACCGCGACACGCGGCATGAAATACTCGTCCGTGCGCAGCCATTCGAGCGTGTGCAACGAGTTAAGGTAGCCTGTGCCTTGCGGCCCTATTTCGGCGACCAGATCCTTGGCGATCGTGGCCTCGTTGGTCGTGATGCCCGCGGCGATCCGCCGCGACATCGCCGAGATCTCCTCGTCCATAATGAGCTGTTCGTTGCTGCACGTCAACCCGGTGGCAAACATGCCGCAATTCACAATGAGATCGTTGCCCCCCCCCACCGCGCAGAACGTGCTCAGCGTCTTCTCCCAGGCGTTCTGCTCGTCGTGGGCGTGGTTGTCCGAGTTGGGCGCCGTAGTGTGCGACGGCACCCGATAGAACCGGGCCAGTTGCGCACCCGCTATCCGGCAAACACTGGTCTCGACGGAGCCGACCAGCGCGAAACCACTGCGCATGTCCGTAGTCGTCCACGAGTTCGCGTACAGCACCTTGGCGCCGGGCTTAATCAACTGACACATGACCAACCCCGACAGACACTCGGCGTTGTTGACCGTCAGCAGACCCGCCAACGTATACGGGGACGATATCCCCGCGATGGGTTCCGGCAATATCGCCAGCGGCACGTCCAGCTCGACGGTATCGACGAGCGCCTCGAGCACCCCTTCTTCCCAGAACAACGGGCTCGTCGGCGAGAGTTGGCTGATACCGTAAGGCCGGCTTTTCATGTCGCCGGGAAAAACCGCCGCAAGCATATCGATGACGGCGCGGTTCACGCTGGCCCTGTCCGTCGAGAAAAAGATGGGTTTCCGGCTGTTCTCGACGCACGCCTTCACGCCGTACAGCAACGTGGCCCGGGGATCCGGCGCGTCCTGCGGCATCACCGGGATGCCGATCATGTCGATGTGCTCGAGCACCTCACAGATCCGGGCGAACTGCTCGACGTCGGTCACGGTCGATTTCCGCGTCTCGCCCGTGTCCGAATCCACCCAGAAGACCGCATTATGCCCGGCAGCGATCTTCGACACGCCGTCGCCCAGCACAAATGCGCGTTCGCCTTCCCGATCGAACACCTCGAACTGCGCGGGAATATGGCGCATCGCCTCCTCGACCCGCGCGCGGGGAAAACGGACGACGCCCGTATCCGCATCGACAGGGAGGCCTTGTTCCTCGAGAAAGGAACGCATACGGGCGCCGAGGACCTTCACGCCGCAGTTCTCGAGAAGGTCCAGTGTGGCCTCGTGAATCAGCCGGATGTCCTCATCCGACAGCACTTCCAGCATTGCGAGTTTCATGAGTCCCTCCTGAATCCATGGTAATCCACCCGCTCTGCGGGCGAGAATTCACAAGGTTCTACCTTTCCCAAGTCGTTAGCGCACGTACGTCGCCGCACCGTTAGGTAGGCTAGGACGGCCACCACGTGCATGCATTTTCATCGGCGGTACAGCATGCCGAGAGCACGGCATTGATCCGATCGGCAAGCTCGCGGCAATCCGCGGCCGTATACCACTGGTTAATCCCGATAGTGACCATGCGGTCGAACAGGTCATCGGCGACCGGGCACATCCCTCGTTGGATCCCGTGTCGCTTCGCGAGCGGAAACATATAGCCGTAGACGTGCCAGTCCGGCGCGCCACTGCTGCCGCGCATGGTCGCGTCGACCTTCAGCGCGCGCAGGCCTTTAACAATCCGCTCGCCCAACGCGATAGTCTCGGGGAAAAACCGCAGCATATAGCCCACCTCCCCCTCCGGATCGTTCGATCGCTGCGACATGATCTCTCTAAACGGTTCGAGGCGTTTCAGAACGCGGGCCTTAGCCGTGCGAAACCGCTTGACGTTTCTTGGCATCTTCTTGAGTTGCACGGCGTCTATGGTTGCCTCGAGCTCGGACATGCGGTAGTTGGTTCCCGAGAACAGTTCGCCTCGATATCGCTCCGGCCCAAACCGATCCGGCCGCCACAACCCCCCGCACTCGGCCAATTGACTCGCCCGATCCCAGAGCCGCTGGTTCCGGGCAAGCAGCAGCCCCCCTTCCCCCGCGCCGACAATCTTGTAGCACGAAATGCTGAAGCAGCCGTAGTCGCCGAATGTGCCGACGTACTTGCCTCGGAATTGGCCGCCGCAAGATTGTGCGCAGTCCTCGACCACCTTGAGCTTGTGTTTCCGCGCCACCCGCATGATGGCGGCCATATCGCATACGCCGCCCATGATGTGTGTCGGCGCAATCGCCACCGTGCGTTCGGTGATGAGCGGTTCAATCTTCGCGGGGTCCATGTGAAGCGATTCGTCCACGTCGCAAAACACCGGCGTCGCGCCAAGCATGTCCACGACGCTTGCCGTCGCGAAGAAACCGATGGCCGGGCAGATGACCTCTGTGCCGGGGCCGACCCCCACGCCGACAAACGCCGCGTGGAGCGCCCCCGTGCCCGAACTCAGACCGATGACGTGCCTGACCCCGAAAATCTCGCGGGCCACCCGCTCGAAGGCCTGGACGCTCGTCTCGTCGAGCGTCGAATAGTAGTTCGCAAAGAACGGGCCTTCGCCCCACTCCTCTTTTTCAGCAGTCGCCCGGAGCGTATCAAGCGTCTTCTTGGAGAAACCGAACCGCCGGCAAACCGCCATGAACTCCTCGATGCCGATCTTCGGTTCCCCTTTGGCCTCGATGCCCGATACCGCCCGCATGCTCCCCTGCAACGCAATCCGCTGCGCATCCCGCCGCTTCGACATATTCACAAACCCCTAACCCACAAACAAAGGGACTGACACAAGCGGAGCGAGTCCCCGAGCGAAGACGGGTCTGTCCCTTTGTTTGTGCCTTTCTTTGCGCCTTTGTTTGCGCTTTCTTGCCCAAGGCACTGACCCAAGCGGAGCGAGTCCCCGCAAACAAAGGCACTGACCCAAGCGAAGCGACCTCGCCGTAGGCGGGCGAGCGAAGACGGGTCTGTCCCTTTCTTTGTGCTCCCTCTCTTTGGCTAACCAATGACGGCCAAGTATAGAAGGTGCGCCTAACCGCCCGCAAATCCCGCGAAACGGTTCGCGCAGCACACATCAACATATGGAACAGTCTCTTTGCGGGTGCCACTGGCGGCTCGTCCGCCAGTGCTCTTGCCGGCAATATTTCTGTGTGTCTGATTACCGCGAACGCCACTTTCTCAGTTACCGGGCCCGCATGCGGAACCGGGCAAACACGCGAACCGCCGCCGCCAGCAACGCACTTCCGAACAACGCAAAAACTACGACGTTCGCAATCCAGAACGGCGTTATCATCGAGCCCTCCCTCCCAAACGCGGCGTCGTCGAGATGGAGCCCGGCGTTCGTTAAGAAAGCCGTCAGCGGCGAAAGAAAAGCCCCAAGACTGGGCTTGTCAGGGTTCGCGAGGTCTACGAAGAAATCGACTTGGAACAGAATCGATATCAGCCAGGGCAAGATGCCGCCGCAGATGAATAGATTGAGGCAAACGGAGCATACTGCTGCACATCTAGTAGTCTTGCAGAGGGCAGATGCTAGTAGGCCGACAGCTAGAGCTGTATAGGCCGCGACACATAAACTCACGAATCCTGTAAACAGCAGGTCCCATCGCCGAACTCGCCAGAAAACCAGTGGAATAATGGATAGGCAGATGAGCACCAGGATAGCCCCCGTTGCGACGGCCGCCGCGCCAAACTTCCCCAAAACGATCTCGCGCGGCCGCATCCCCGAAAGCCGCAGCATGTCAAACGTGTGGCGCTCGCCTTCGTTTGTGAGCAATCCTGCGGTGCGCGTGGGCGCAAGTAGAACAACAACAAGAGGCATGAGCAAAAGGACCAGCCACAGGGACACTGCCAATGCCGGCCGATCTTCAGTGAAGTAGATGCCGCAGAAACTCAGTGCCGAAGCCAGGGCGAATATGCCCGCACAAGCCGCCAGAGCTACACGCGGATTGCCCCACAGGCCGCGCCGAAGCTCGCTGACAAAAACCGGATTCAGCCCGTCCGCAATCGGCGGCGCTTCAGTGCGACGCATGAAGAAGGCCTGCAGCGATCGCGCTCGCCGTTTCTCGGCCACGTCCGGCTGGACGGACGTGGACAATGCAGCGCGCTGGACGGGATGAGGAGCGCGCCGAAGGAATCCAACGGTGCAGGCAAAACAGACTGAGCAGACGACCGCGTTGAGCGCAAGCAACGCGGCGAACTCCAATGGGGAAAACCCGTTACAGACGGCCTCGATCTGCGCGAATGGGTTAAATGTTGCCATAAGCGCTAGGACAATGTTATTGCTCTGCGGGCTATCAAAGTACACAGGCCCAAACATCGAATTACGCAACCACACAAGCGCATAAAATGGGATACCTGACAGGATCATCATGGCGATGCAGCTCCCGCCGAGCGCGTTTCCCGGTTTACGGAAGGCACTCGAGCAAAGGAGGCATGCCGACGCCAAGGAGAGTGCCCAGGAACCAACAGCCGCATACCCAACAACGGCAACGTACCAGAACTCGGGCACAAACGACAGCGCAATTGCGGTTGCGGGCAGGCTCAACAAGATCAGAAACGCAAGTCGGCGGAGCGAACACACGAGCTTGCCGAAAGCAATGCCGGATGGCCGCATCAGGCTGAGATACATTAGGTCGTACGTGCCTCGCTGCTTTTCACTGACAATGGCGTTGCCGGCGTACGCCGGGATTGTCAGGGCCGCGTACACGAGAAGGGCGTGCAACAGCGGACGGAGGAAGTCGCCGAGGAATTCCACGCGTTCCATCGTGCCCAAGAAGCCCGGCCCGTTGAGTGCCGAAGGGTCGAAGTGCCTGATAGGCAATACAATCACGAGCAGGAACCCGACAAAAAGAACACGCGCGGCCCACGTGCGTCTTCGTCGGCCTTCACACACCAAGTCCCGTTTCACCAACGCTAAGCACGGAATCGGCATATAAGTGGATGCCTCCCAGTATTCCAACGCCATTCATCAACCAGTCGTGCAAAGGCCGTTTGAAGACGAAATAAGCTCTAGACAGCCTAGACCATCCAGATATGTCATTCCCAACGTGATTCCGTAATCGCCTGGTAAGCATGAGCGAAAAGCGGGGACTGACGCAAGCGAGCCGCGTTCGCCATGAACGCGCACCGTCAGGAAGCGAGACGGGTCTGTCCCTGCTTCTTCGCGATCACCGCGTTGGTGCCTGAGGGCATTCAGCAAACATCTGCCCCGACTACTTAGAGCACGCTTAACGTCGGCTTACCCGGCGATTACGCCTTGTCTGCCCGTGCAACGGTCGCGATGGAACGCGACCCTACCAGTTTCCGACCGCGCGCGAGCGCGGCCCTACCGGCTTGCGTCAGACTCACCGCGTGTAGTATGTATCCAACCAAGACAACGCTAAGCCGAACGACGGGGATTGCCTCAAATGAGCGAGCCGATGCCACCCGAAGAGCAAGAGCAAGGCACGCCGGGCGAAGCGGAGGCGAACTTTTCCAAGAGCTGTGGATCGTTCGCATTGGCCGTATTCGGCGCGGTTTTGGGCGGGATCGTCGGCTACTTATTGTTCTACCTATGCGTGCGGAAAGGCATCGTCATGTGGGCATTGCCCGGCGCCTTCGTGGGTTTGGGCCGCGCGGCGCTTGCGCGGCGCAAGTCCTGGATCTTGGCTTGCATTTGTGGCACGGGCGGGCTCGGGCTCGGCCTCTATATTGTCAACGACGCACTTCTGGGCGGCATCCGAACCGCCAGCGCGATCACGCTCAGCATTGTCGTTGTGGGCGGAGTCATTGCCTTCTGGTTCGGCCTGGGCCGTACCCCCGATCGCTAATTCGTCCGCTAATGTCCTGTGTGCGGGCAAGGCTTCAGGAGCGCTGCCTTTCCGGCGTTTCACGGTTTGGCAAGTGCCTCATGCACTCTTCAAACCCGCGCGCCCGTCGCCCACGCAAAAGCGTCCAAGCGCAAATCCTAAATACCCCGAGGGGATGACGGCGTAAAGCCCAGCGTGCAGCGAAGCGGAACGCTGGGTAAGACACCTGCCAAGAACAGAAACCCCTGAAAAAGGGGTGAGGGAATGCCCCTTTCGGCAGTCTTCCTCAAGCCAGCAGACCTGTTGGTTCAGTGCTTGCTGTTGCGGCTCAGCGCTGGTTGTCGTACCAATAGCGGCGGGCGAATTTCTCGAACGCTTTGCGTGAGAACACGAAGTAGAAGGGAGCCGTAAGAAGCATCTTCACATAATGCCATTCGCCGTGTTCGTCGAACTTGCGCGTCGAGCAAATCGCTTTGGCAGACGTGCATCGGGCGAGCTTCTGCCGACGGGAACGGCCAACGCGTTTCAGGTCAAGTAGAAACCGCACGTCTTCCGCGCAAAGCAAGTTCTCATCGTATCCGCCGATGGCGTCAAAATCCTCGCGGCGACAGAAAACAACGCCGGTGTCCATTCCCATAACCCACACCATCGGGATCATCATCGCGTAGGCCGCGGCCAAGCCCAACGACATCCGTTCGAGCCGCACCCCCGTCGCGCCGCCCACGTACTTCCCCGTCGCAGCGCGTCATCGATGGCGTTGAACGTGTCGGGGTGGATGCGCATATCCGCATCCGTGAAGCACACGACCGCGCCGCGGGCAATCCGCGCACCCCCGTTGCGCGCCGCGGCAATGGCGCGCTTCTCGACGTAGGCCACGCGACACCCGCGAGCACGCGCGACCTCGGCCGTCACATCCGTCGACGCGTTATCCGCCACGACGACTTCGATGGCCTCTTCGCCCCCGCGATAGCGCCGCCGCGCCGCATCCACCGTATCCAACAGTTGCGGCAGATAGTCCGCCTCATTGTGCGCAGGGATAACCAGCGAAAACCGGATGGAATGGACCCGTAAGGCGCCCATACGAGTGCAACTCCCACAGATTCTGTGAACCATCGGCCCGCCACGTTCCAGGACCTTGTCCCGCGTCGCACAGGATACATGGCGTGCTCAGCCCTCGCAAGCCTCGTCAAGTGCTCCCCATCCCTTCCCAGACAGACATGATTTGAAAGGCGACGGCCATGTGCTACACTGATGTTTGTCAGCAGCCAAGGTCAAGCTCATGAGACGACCAAGCATATACATTGACACTTGTGTTATCGGCGGATGCCTCGATCGAAACTTCGAGACAGAAAGCCTATTGCTCATCGAAATGGCAGAGGCCGGCGCCGTTAATCTGATGGTCTCGGATTTGTTGGTTGCCGAGTTGCTGCAGGCGCCTCCAGAAGTGCGCCGGGTTCTGATTCGCGTGCCGGAGCGCCATGTTCAACGGGTGACGATTTCGGCGGAAACAGAGTATCTGCGTAACGTTTACCTGAGCGAAGGCGTGCTGGGAAAACGGGCTTCAAATGACGCCCACCACGTGGCCATAGCCACTGTTAATCGCGCAGATATGATCGTGAGTTGGAATTTCAGACATATTGTCCATTACGAGAAAATCCGCTATTTCAATTCCATCAACATCCGCGAGGGGTACGGCACGATCGAAATCTACTCTCCCAAGGAGGTTGTCTAGAATGGGAACAAAAAAGCCCTTTGACTGCATTGCCATGAAAGATGAAATCCAAGCACGCTTGGCAAAGTCATGGTGCGGGCTAACCGACGAGGAAATACGTGATCGAGTCAAGGAAGAACTCCGCACCTCTAAGGCGTCTCTCGTCCAATGGTGGCGAGGCACAAAGACGGCGGAAGACCCCACGGGTCCGCTCGAACGGTCGCGAACCTAGCCGTCTGCTGCGCCGGAAATGGGCCGCTCGTGCGCGCGGACATTGTCAGTGCGAGAATGCGCCGGGCTCAAGCCCCAAGGCCTCTTCATAAATCGCCAACACGTTTTCGAGCGGCGTGTCCGGCTGAATGCAGTGGGCCGGAGAGAAAATGTAGCCGCCGCCGCGTCCGATCACGTCGATGCGATGCCGGGCTTCGGCGCGACACGCCGCCACCGTACCAAACGGCAGGGTCTGTTGGGTGCTGATCAAGCCACACAGCGCCATCCGGCCCGCGCATCGCTTCTTGACCTCCTCGGGCGCCATGCCGGCCGGCTCGGGCTGCATCGCGTCCAACACGTCCAGCCCCATCTCGATAAAGCGTTCCTGCAGTCGGCCCGTATCGCCGCACGAGTGCAGCATCGCCTTACAGCCATAATCGTGGGCCAGGTCGAAGAAGCGTTGCAACCGAGGCCGGAAAAACCGGTCGAACACGGCAGGCGGAAACATGGGGCCCTGCTGGTTTGCCGTGTCCTCGCCGAGGCATACAATGTCGACTTTCCCGTTCGCGGCATCGAGGCTCCGCGCTATCTTGTCAAAGAGCACATCGCAGCGTTTGTCAATGATGGCGACTCCGACGGGATCTTCTGTCATGATGTCAACAAGCACTTGTTGCATGCCGCGGCCCCGGCTCACCCCGTTCACGATGTCCGGCGTCCCCGCGCCGCCTACACAGACGGCGTATTCGGAAACCGCGTCACATTGCGCCTCGACGTGCGAATAGTCGTAGTCGTCCGCACTCGGCCACGCATACGCTTCGAATTCCGCCATCGTCGTTATCCGCGCCAGAGAAAGATAGTTTGCCTCGGGGTACGTGCCACCGTGTCCGTGCGCGAAGTTGACATAGCCTATCCCCCACTCGTCCACAAGGTCCGACCCCGCCGGCACTGGCGGCAACGGCGAGCCGCGACGCGGTTCGACCTTGCGGAAATCCACGCCGAGTTTTCCATAGAGCTGCGACGCATCTGCAAAATTGAAATGACTAAGGAGCTTGTATTGGATCTCAGGTGTCAAGTACGTCTGAATTGGGACCCGATCCGGTTCCTCGTGCGCTATGGCCGCCAGTACCCGTTCCTTCGATGTCATTGCTGTGTCCGCCATTTCAACCGATGAGAATCGTCACGGCACGACTTGATTCCGTAAGGCGCCCACCTTCACGCCGCCGCGCCCGCGCGGCGCGTAAACACCTCATCAAGCAGCACCCCAAACAGAATAGCGCCGCCAATCACCACGTACTCGAGCTGGCTCGGAATCTCGAGGATGCTCACCAGGTTCGTGAGCACGCGGATCAGGGCCGCGCCGATGATCACCCCGAGCACGTTCCCCGAACCGCCGCGCAAGCTGCAGCCGCCGAGCACGACGCCCGCGATCGCGTACAGTTCGTAAAAACTGCCGAAATTCGTCGGGCCGAGCGAGTTGATGTTCAACGCGATCAGCAGCGCGCCGATCCCCGTGATGAAGCTGCACGTCGCGTAGGCGGCAATCTTGAGCCGCTGCGTGCGCACGCCGCTGAATCGGGCCGCCTCCTCGTTCGCGCCGAGCGCGAACAGGTGTCTCCCATACGGCGTGAGATGCAGAAAACCAGCGACCAACGCCGCCAATAAGCCGAAAATCACAAACGGCACAGGCAGCAGCCCGTCTTCGGTGGGCAGGAATCCGTTCGCCAACCAGCCGAGTCGCGGAAACGCCCCCCCGAATCCGCGGGTCTCGTCGCCGGACACAACCCGTGCGATGCCCCGATAGAAAAACAAACCGCAAAGAGTCACCACGAACGGTTGCATACGCGCCTTCGTCACCAGGACGCCGTGCCAGAGCCCAATGACCGCGGCCAGCGTTAGGACGAGCGGGACCACCACGATGGGGCTGAGGCCCTCACCCTTGGCCAAAAGGTCGGCAGCGAGGATGCCCAGCAGCGCCACCACGCTGCCCACCGAAAGGTCGATGCCCCCCGTGATGATCACGAACGCTTGACCCAGACTGAGGATGCCGAACAAGCCGATCCACGTCAACAGGTTGCGCGCGTTTTCCAACTTCAGAAACTTAACGTTGCCCGTCCCCAAATACTCCCATGAACAAGCAATTATGATCACGCCGAGAAGCAGGGCGGTCAGTCCCAAGACCTTTCTCACGATTTCCCCGTCTGTTCCTTGAGTCGAGCCCAGAACGCGTCGACGTTTTCTTTCGTGATGGTCTTTACGGGGACGATGATCTGCTTGTTTTCAGGCACCTGTGAAGCGTCGCCCTCGGCAAGTGCCACAAGCAGTTTGACGGACTGATACCCGAACTCGAACGGCTGCTGAACAATGGTGCCCGAGATGTGGCCGTCCTTGACGCCCTGAAGCGTTTCGTCCTCCTCGTCGAAGCATACGATCTTCACCTGCCCGAGCTTGCCCGAGGCGCGCACCCCGCTCAAAATGGCCGGGCCGTTGTAACTCCACAACCCGACAAGACACGCCAGGTCGGGATGCGTGACAAGCGCGTTCTGCGCATTCTCTTTCGCCTTGAGCCGATCCGTTTCATCCGTTCGGGTGTCCACAATCTCGATGTTCGTGTCCGCCAACGTGTCCTCGATGCCTTTCTTGCGATCCTGGGCGTTCTGGGCATCGAGCGTCCCCACAAACAGCATGATCTTGCCGCCGTTCGGGAGCGTTTTATTGAGCAATTCGCCCGCCGCCACCCCGGCCTGATAGTTGTCCGTACCGATGTAGCATAGTCGGTCGCTGTTCGGCGCATCCGAATCCTGCGTAATCAGCTTCACACTCTCGGCGGCTTTGTTGAGCATGGCCGTTTGATTCTCAGGGTCTTTCGGGCTGATGGCAATCCCGGCCACACCCAACGTCACCAGGTCCTGTACGATCTGCTGCTGTTCCTGCGCCGTACCCGTCGGCGGAATGCGGAACGCGACCTCGCAGCCGAGTTCCTCGCGGGCCTTTTCCGTGCCCGCCTTCGCGATTTGCCAAAAGTCCGACGCGTTGTTCGTCACGAAAGCCACCTTGATATGCTCGGCGGCCGGTTCCGGTGCGCCCTCGTGCGGCCCCGCAGCCTGCTCAGGCCCCGCGCACCCAACCAGCACCGAGGCCAATAACAAACCGATTAGAAACGTTATCATGATGCCCTCTCCCTATCCGCTATCGCCCGCCCGATGCCACCCGGCCAGTGTACATTCAACTCCAACGCCCGTGCAATCCGCCGCGAATAGAACGGGCCGAAGCGTACGGGCGAACTACGGACGAATCACAATCTTGAGGCCTTCCCGCTTTCTCATGAGTTCGAGTCCGTCGAGCAGGCGTTCCAAGGGAAGCTCATGCGTGACGATGGTCTTGGTGTCGATCTTGCCCGCCTGCAACAACGCCACCGCGTCGCGCACGTCGCAGGGCCGCGAATCCGACGCGCCCACAATCGATATCTGGCCGTAATGAATCAGCCGTGTATCGACCTCAATTGCCGAGTTGCCCTGAGGCAGGCTGGCGAACAGACTCACTACGCCGCCCTTTCGCGCCATCTGCAAGGCTGTCGCCTGCGACGCCGCTGTCGGCGCGCTCGCAATGACGACGTCCGCCCCTTGCCCGTCTGTCCGCGCCCGTATCTGTTCGACGGCATCCTCTTTGGACACGTCAACGACGTCTACACCGCGCAGTTTGCGTGCCAAGGCAAGCCGCGCCGCCGACCGTTGCGTTAAGATCACCTTGTGCGCCCCGTATGCCTTGGCGACCTCGGAGTGCAGGCACCCCAACGGCCCCGCGCCGATCACCACCACCGTGTCGCCCGGCTTCACGCCCGCGATCTTCTGCGCGTTGATAACACAACTTAGCGGCTCGGACAACGCGGCCGCCGTGTCCGCCACGTCCGCAGGGACTGGAATCACGTTCCCGCCGCGTACCACCGCAGCCGGCAGCGCCATCAATTCCGCGAAACCGGCGTTCCAGTCGTAGCTGATGCATTTCATGTGGGGACACAAGTTCTCGAGGCCCCGGCTGCAGTAATCGCACCGATGACACGAGACGCTGGTCGCCACGGTTACGCGATCGCCAACGGCGAGCCCCTCGATCTCGGCACCGACAGACGCCACTTCGCCCACAAGCTCGTGCCCGATGATGCGAGGCGGCTTGCACCGGGGATTTCCTACCGTAAACAGCTTCAGATCCGTGCCGCAGATGGCGCAGGCACGCACGCGCACAATCACGTTGTCCGCCTTCGGCGCTGGATCCGGCGCCTCCCCGATTACAAGGTCGCCCGGACCACCGTAAACCGCCGCTTTCATCGCCCTGTGGCCTCCCCGACAACAAAGTCGAACGTCAAACAAACGCTATTTCTGCACGGTAACGCCCCACCCCGTATGGCGCACGCACAAACGAGCAGCCGCTAGAAATGCCCAAGCAAAAGACGGCTCCCCTGGCCCATTATACAAGACTCGACCTTGCCGGAGAAGCGCCGGCAGCGCCAATGGGAACGGCTTGCCTGTCTTCCCAGCACTGCGCGTGCCAAATGCCCCGGCCTTAACGGCGTCTACCCTAAGTATTCGCACATTTCTTAAGAGCGAAACGAACAACCGAGTTCCTGAAAATGGATGTCCCGAGCGAATTGCTGTGGACACCGAAGCGCAAGCCGCTGAACCTGTTCAAGATACGTCCTGCGGCGTGAAGCAGTCCGCCCGCGGTCCCAAGCGGAGTTGCCCAATCGGCATGGGATCAGTCCTCGTCTATATCATATTTAGCACTTCCGTTCTCCCGCAATCATAAATATCGGAAAAATGTTGCTCTATATAAAATATGGTGCTATCCTAGTATAGGGTGGCCTTAACATGAGTAACGCGAGAGCCACCTACGGCGCTGGCCAGTCCAGGGGGGATGCACGCAGCAGAGAGGGAGGGCGCCCGAAGGCGTGGGCAATAATTCGGCAAATAACTCGCCTTCACAACCGTTTGGCAGAGACTGCGGCCAGTGCGGCGACGACTCGTGCGCGGGCTTTGCTGGGAAGCTCGACGCCCATGAAATCAGGCCGAATCTGGGCTTAGATTCGTCTTCA
>DUZM01000011.1 GCA_013349485.1 Candidatus Hydrogenedentota bacterium
GCCGGGACATTACCCGAAACACGATGACTGCCAAACATACTCCGGAAACCCAAATCCAGGTCGCATACCGCCCCACGGGTCCCGGTCCGAGTGCACGCGATTGTTATGCCTTCCCCTCTTCTTCATACACTCTCTTACCCATACTTATGATATTCTCGACCGAGTAGCCAACACTCTCATAGAAGCCGATGACTCCAGAGTTTGTACCACGCACCTGCAAGTTGATCTTAAGACAACCCAGTTCTTTCAACAGTTGCTCAAGACGCCGGACAAGTGCAGTCGCAATACCACGTCGCTGATGCACCGGGTCCACGGCTAAGGCGTAGAGCCAGCCGCGATGACCATCGAATCCGCCCATCAGCGTTCCAACCACGGCACCATTCACAACGGCGACGAGGAAGAGCTCGGGATCCTTTGCCATCTTCATGCGGATCGCCACAACCGGGTCATTGTGTGGCGCGGGGTCGGCTACCGTCTTGCCCCACAGCTCAACAACTTCCGATTCATCCTGAGAACGGTAAGGTCGAATATCCATGTCTATCTTTTTTGGCATAACGGTTCGCGCATCAGCGGCTTCAGCCCGCTGAATGCGCCGGTTATGTCCTTTACTTCAGAAGGCCTACAAGCAAGTAAGATTCTCTGGCGTCCTCGTGAACGGGATAAGGCCATTTCTCGACGGTAAATCCCGTTTCGACCATAAGGTCAACCCATGTTTGTATGGGGAATAGACCCGTAATATGTCGGTCTTGTTCAATGCGGAGCCCGTCGTTCTCACGGATCAGGTAGAACATGATTGATTCAATGGTTGTGTCATTCGGGTCCGGGTCGTGGATATACTCGATGTGGGTAAGTTCCGTACGGTCGTTCGAGCGTGTACTGTGCGACACGCTCGGGCCGTGAAACGTCTCCCGAAAGTAGTCCGGGGCCGTTACAAACACTCCGTTTGGCTCGAGATGCGCGACCGCAGTGGCCAATGTTCGCCGCAAATCGTCCTCAGTCAACACGTAGCTGATTGCGTCATGAATCAGAACCGCTTTGAACTTCTTGCCCAACCGCACGGTTCTCATGTCGCCAACATGATGCTCGACCGTTGGGTTAAGGCGTCTTGAGTTTTTGAGCATTTGCTCCGACAAGTCGACCGCAGTCGCCTGAAATTCGGAAGTGAGGTGGGATAGGTTGTTGCCGCCGCCCACGCCAAGTTCGAAGATTGCATGACGCCCGGGACCGAGTTTCGCGCGGAGAACGTTTTTCCAATAGCGGGCCTCGTCTGCGTAGTCTTCAGGGGCACTGATGAGAGGCCACAGATAAGCCAACTCGTCATACATGCGGTTGACGTCCATTGCCCTTCCTCTGCCTGCAAGCGACATAACAACGGTTATATAGTTTCTTCATAACACCTTTGGGCCGCTCGATTGCGGTATAAGACCCCTCCGGCAATGTTGGCCTAACGCCTGTACTTGCAACGCATTAGGCCATGCTCTGCACTGCACGCAGGGGTATATATGGTTTCTGTATAATACCCCTTCGTTCTCCGCTCTACAAATCGTCCACGGGGCTCCTGACGCCCTTGCCGCCCCGGTTCAGAACATGAGTGTAGATCATGGTGGTCTTCACGTCCTTGTGGCCGAGAAGCGCCGGGATGAGTAATGATGGCAAGATTGGTGTTGACCGTGCGGGGGAATGCTCGTACTATGGCCGCGAACGCGCTCGAGCGGGCTAGAGCGAGGTCTTCATGGGGATTTCATACAAGGAGAGAACATTCTGATGCAGCGTCTCGAAAACGCGCCTTTTACCTTGCAGTACACGTTCCGTCAGTATGATGGATGCGAGCCCGTCGCCGAGGTGAGTCGGCGGATGACCGTTGTCTCGTCATTTGCGGACGAGGTCGATTTCGGCGGCGCGCGCTGGCGGGTCGAGCTTGCTTGGTGCGCGACGCCACAGGACGCGGACGGCTTGGTGTGCGAGGTGCAGGTTACGGCGCTCGGGGGCGACGCGGACAACGTTTCGTTCGCCGTTGAAGCCGTCTGGGAAGACTGGTCCACGGGCCACTACGTCATGTTGCCCGCCGCCGTCTATGCCGGAAACCGGTTCAAGGGCCGGCGCATCGTTTATCCGCCGGTTCCGGAAGACGCCGCCAACATGGGACCCGATGCGCCGCCGCTTATCAGCGACATCCCGAGGCTGAATATCGGCCCGGGGCCGTCGCGCATCCAGCTTACGGCCGGCGAAATGGCGACGCCGGCAATCTGCATCCGAGACCCGAATCGGAACCTGGGTTTCGTGTGGCTAACCCACCAGCAAACCGCCAAGGGTGACGCGGGGTTCCGCATCGCGGAGAGCGAAGACCGCACGCGCGCCGTCGTTTCGTTGATGGCGCCCATGGTCCGCGAGGAATCTGTGTACGGCAACACGCGAATGGACAACCCCTCGGACGACTGTGGCGCAGATTTCCACTCAGGCGATTGCCTCGAGTTTGCTTTCCACCTCCACTGTTTCGCCGCAGAGGACATCCCGGCGTTGTTCGCACGGTTTTTCGCGCTGCGCAAGACGATGACCGGCCCTACTGCGTACGTGCACCAGATCCCGTGGTCCGCGGCGTTCCGAATCCAGGAGGACGAGTACAATGCGCGTCGCTGGAACGACGAGTTCGGCCACTATGCCGTCGGGCTGATGCAGGGCCGGTACGACGACTGGCAGATCGGCTGGGTCGGAGGCATGATGGCTACGTATCCGATGCTGTTTCAAGGAAACGCGCTGTCGCGCGAACGTGCGCGACGCAACTTCGACTTCGCCTGCACGACGCAAGCCGAGGCCGGGTTCTTCTGGCCGGTGCACTCGAATGGCCGTTGCATCGGCGATTACTTCCGTAAAGACGACGGCGGCAACTGGCTGCTGGTGCGGCGGATGGGCGACGCGCTCTACTTCTGGTGCAAACAGCTCGCGCTGCTCGAGGCGCAGGGCGCATCGGTTAAACCCGAGTGGCGCAAAGCCCCGCGCCGGCTCGCGGAAGCACTCGTGAACGTATGGAACAAGCACGGGCAACTGGGTCAGTTTGTCGACCTACACACGGGAGACGTGCTCCTGGGCGGCTCCACCAGCGGGGCCATCGTGCCGGCCGGACTGGCATTGGCGGCCGACGCTTTCGATGCGCCCCAATACATCGAGACCGCGCAGGCCATCGCGAGCCGCTACTACCGCGACTTCGTGTTGCGCGGCTACACGTCGGGCGGCCCCGGCGAGGCGTTGCAGGCGCCGGATTCGGAGTCGGCGTTCGGGCTACTGGAGTCCTTTGTCATGTTGTACGAAGCCACCGACGATATCCGATGGCGCGACTACGCCGAGGCCATGGCGCATCAATGCGCCACGTGGTGCGTGAGCTACGACTTCGCTTTCCCGCCCGAATCCGAGTTTGCCCGGCTCGGCATGCGGACCACCGGTACGGTGTGGGCCAACGCACAGAACAAGCACAGCGCGCCCGGCATCTGTACGTTATCGGGGGATTCGCTGTTCAAGCTGTTCCGCGCCACGGGCGACCGGCGGTATATCGAGCTGCTGCGCGATATCGCGCACAACCTGACGCAATACATGTCCCGCGCCGACCGGCCGATACGGACGCGGCTGGGGCTCCCCGGCGACCGCGACGCGGCGCCGGTGCATCCGCCCGGATACATAAATGAACGCGTGAACACGGGGGACTGGGAAGGCAAAACGAACGTCGGCGAGATCTTTTTCGGGCCGTGCTGGCCCGAGGTCACGCATCTGCTGACCGCCGTTGAAGTCCCGGGGCTGTACATCCAACACGACACGGGGTTCCTGTGGGCCTTCGACCACATCGACGCCGAACTCATTGGAGGCGGGGACGAGGAACTGGTCGTGCACGTGACCAATCCGACGCCGTTCGACGCCAACGTCCGCCTCTTCGTTGAATCCTCCGCAGACGCCAAACGGCCTCTTGGGCAGAACGCGCTCCGGGACCGCCCGCTGTTCCACGTCGCTGCCGGGGCCGCCGTGGTGCTGCTCGTCAACAGACGCGACGGCGCCGTATCTTTCAAATAAGGTCCTCAAAGAACATCAGCTCCGACCTCGAGGCCGAGCCATAAACGCGGGAATAAACAGGTCTGTCCATAGCCCCTACCTCTATACTTTGAGAGCCGGCATGCGTTATGCTCTGATAATCAATGCCCCTACCTATGTGCCGCATTTTGCTACTAAGCTAGCGAAGCACTTGAGCCGGGCTGTCTCTTCCTCGCTCCAGTCATTCCACAGCTGCTGATGGGTTGGGCAGTAGAAGGCTATGTATCGGCCCTCTTTCACGGCATAGGTGTACAGATTCTGAGTAGGACCCCTTCTGGGGAGAAGCCCCAAAGTAGCCTCCGCGCTCATTGTCGGGCTGTATGCGCTAAAGAGCATTACACCGTTCACTCCAGATAGAGTACGCGGCCGCAATTCGAGGGTTTTCGGTGTGCCTGTCTCTTTATACGTACAGTCATACTCATGGCCGCTTGTGCCGAAATGGTGGGGACCCGATAGCTGGGTATAGAAACGGCATTCCGCAGGTTTACCCTTGGGGCAACGGAGCGTAAGTTTGCCCCTTTCAAAAGCACCGAACAGAGAGACAAAACTGGCTTCAGAAATGGTGTCCACCCACGTGTCAATGTCGAAGGACTTCCAGTTCTCGTGGGTGGTGGGCCAGAATACTCTAAGAAGGCTGGCCTGTCCCAGGACTTCGAGCCCATCGTAGTTTAGAGCGTCGCCGGTGGCCAAAGTCCAAAATCTCTCAGTGTTGTTGCTTGTTCTGAATCGTAGAAGGTCAAACCTAGTCCCATTGATGTTGTAGCATCGGTATTCTTCCGGACCCTCATCACGTGATACTATCGGTTTGAGGTGATCATAAACCGGGTCGTCAAGAACTACGAGCTTTCGAAGCGACATGTAATGGGTAGTGTGGCCAAGCGTGAACACCAGCGCGCCAATTGAAGAGGCCGGATCCGGTCCCTTCAGCCAAGCCACCTCGACTCGTCTTGCATTGGGGAAGCCAGAGATTAGCGCTCGGGCCTCATACTCACCCACAACCGGCTCTGCCCAGGCCAGCGGGCCACTCCTGTGATGTTCGGTGTCGTGGTGCGTGCCGGACAGCCCGATAGGGCGTGGCTCCATCAGGCAAGCGACGAGGTTTTCCTTTTCTTCCTTGGGGAACAAGCCATGGTCCTTGTATTTCGCAGCGTCGTCAGCGCGATCACGGACTATCTGGAGGAGTTGCTCGATGGCTTTTGAGTCGAAATCTGTTTTGAAGCCAGCATTTTTGAGCGTGGGCAGTAGTCTGCGTACTTCCGAGATGTTGGAACGAAGGTCCTTCTCATAATCTGCAATGTTCTCGGCGAACCTTTGCAGATCGTAGTTGTCTGCTTTGAGCCACTCCGGTACGGTGGATATTGAGCCTATGATGGCGTTGTAGCGTGAACGACTCATCTGCCACTCGCGGACTCTGTCGAACGGCGATATGAGGTTCCGTTCTATACAAAGCTCGTTCGGGTTGCGGACAGTTCCGCTATCCTGTCGGTTTTTCTGTTTCTTTGCGGGAGGGCGTGGGTTGGTGTTGTGCATCGGATCTACGGCGTAGGAATCGCTACCAGTATTGGTTTCCATTGATATAGACGGTTGCCAATCAGCAGACTGGCGTTTGGAACAGGAGATGAGAATGGTGCCAAAGCTCCCCAGGAATATGAGAAGGCAGACAGCTAATATGTACGACGAAGACGCGGACTGGGGTGGCCTGCATAACACCGTGTCTATGTCCTTGGCGTAATGGCTTGCCGTAAGCTTGGACACAAGTCCGTGTGCCTTTCACATAATCCGTCCTTTAGTTTGGGGATAGCACATGGCATTGTCAAGGAGCCGAATCAAGCCATTTAAGATCTTACCGGGGATGAGTTCTGCGGGCTGGGCGGATATCGTCGGGAATATGCCATCTCACTTTTGAGACAGCCGGCGGATAGTCCCACGCCGGGGCGGGTATTTCAGGGACCCCTATTAAAAATGCTGTTACACTGATTTCTGCGCGATAAGTCAATTCAATACCCCTTGTTTCGCGTGCGGATTCAAGTGTCAAGTGCATTTGTGGGTTCTAGAAGGGCATCACGTCGCGGCGCTACATCGTTTCTCTATCGGCGGGTTTGCCCTCCGTTGAGCGTCTTTGGCTGTGTCTCTCTTGATCCGGCTGTTTTCTTTCTTGACATCTGATAATTTATTCAGTATAATGTTGTGTGGACTTGGGAGCTGGGAGCCCCGGTTGGCTGGACCGTACCTTGTAAGTGTTTGTATGACATACGGTTGCGCCCGCGGTCTTGGGGCGCGGCGAGTCCCACGGTATTGGGAGGGTGTTGCGGCATGAAGATGAATGAATTGATCCGATATGGTGTTCCGCCGGAGATTATTCAGCTCTGGCGTGAGCGTGAGAGCGAAATCTTATTGCCGTTGCAGGAGATGGCTATCAAGCGTCATGGGCTGTTTGGCGCGAACGGGTGCGGGGCCACGACCACGGCCCCGCACCAGAACTTTCTCATCCAAGCCCCGACCAGTTCCGGAAAAACCTTTATCGGCGAGATGGCCGCCATCGAGACAGCGCTCCGGCAGAAGAAAGTAGTGTATCTCGTCCCATTGAAAGCACTTGCGGAAGAAAAGTTTCTTGATTTTGATGAGAAATACACGCCATATGGCCTCCGCGTAATCATCTCGAGTCGCGACCATCGCGAGTTTGATCGCCACCTCGAGGACGGCGATTTCTCGATTGCGGTGGTGGTCTATGAAAAACTGTCGCAACTTCTTGTGCGACGGCCTGAACGGCTGCATGAAATCGAATTGGTTATCGCGGACGAATTGGAACTCCTGTCCGACCCGGATCGCGGCGCAGCCGTCGAGATCCTCCTGACGCGACTTTTGCAGACCTCTTGCCGCATCATCGGACTTTTAGCGGTTGTTGGCTGCGCCGACAAGCTGGCCGAGTGGATGAAAGGCGAGCTGCTGTTTTACGAGCGGCGCCCCGTCGAGCTGCGGTATGGCGTGCTGCATGCAGGCGTTTTTCGCTATCGCACCTATAACGAGTGTTCCGAGGGTGAAGAGTCGCTTATTGACGCCCATTCCGATTCGGCTTGGGAACAGCTTACCGTGAACCTCTGCGCGTTTGTCGAGCGGGGCGAACCGTGTCTCGTGTTTGTGAAAGCCAAGCACGAGTCTCGGCGGGGGGCCGAACTGCTGGCGGGACGCGTTAATCTTCCCGCCGCCGTCCACGCCATCGAACGGCTGCAAAGACTTGAACCCACCCGCTCGCGGGACGGCTTGGTAGAAACACTTCAGAACGGCGTCGCGTTCCACAACGCCGACATGTCCCGCGAGGAACGGCACATAGTCGAGGAGGCCTTTCGCGCGGGCGAAGTCAAGGCCATCGTTTCAACCAGTACGCTTGCCATGGGCTTGAACTTGCCTGCCCGAAACGTGTTTATCGCCTCGGATAAATGGCGCTATGACCGCCGGTTCGGCATGCCGTGGAAAACGCCCATCCTGCGCGCCGAATACGAGAGTATGGGGGGGCGGGCCGGCCGCTACGGCGCCGGGCATGAGTTCGGCCGCTCGATACTGGTCGCCACGACGCCTTTTGAACAGGAAACCTTGTGGCGACGATACGTCGAAGGCGAGTGTGAACCAATTGCGCCCCAGATCGCCCGCGGCCCCCTCGAGAATCACGTGCTCCAACTTGTCGCGTCGCGATCGTGCCGAAGCGAAACCGAACTCCGCGATTTCCTCGAAGGTTCGCTTACGGGGCAATGGGTGTGGCGGGAATCCCTTTCGATCGAGGAGGTGGAATTTCGCATTCAGTCGGCGGTCAACCGGACCATCGATTCGGGCGCATGTGCAAAGACGCCGGACGGTTGGCTCGAAACCACGCCGCTCGGCGCCGCCATCGCCGCCAAAGGCATCACCATCGCCACGGCCCAGGACCTCGAGCACTGGATCGCCGAATCCGAAACGCGGATCTGGCGGCCCATAGACCTCCTCTTTGCGGTAGCCATGACCCAAGACGGCCGGATGGTTCAGTTTTCACTCACGTCGCGCGAGTACGAGCACGCGGACTATGCCGGACGGCTGAGGCGGCTTACCGACGGCGACGACATCGGCGCCGACGTTCCACTCAACCGGCTCCGCAACTGCAATCTTATGCCGTTTTTCGAGGAGGTCCGCGCTATCAAGGTTGCCTTGTTGCTCGACGAATGGATCGAACATGCGGCCCTTGCGGCCCTTGAAGAGCAATTCCATACGATGAGCGGGCAGATCGTCGCTGCGGCCGAGCAGATTAGCTGGCTGGCCGACGCGGCCGCCGCAATCGCGTTGGCTCTTGGCGCCCGGAAAGCGTTCATCGAGCAGATCAGGACTTTATCTGAGCGTGCGGCGCGCGGGGTCTCTGAAGACGTTCTGCCGCTGGCCCGCGCCGTTCCCGGTTTGACCCGCAGGGCCTTACTCGGCCTGGCTGCCGATGGGTTGCATACGCCCTGCGCCATCTCTCAAGTCGACGTCCGAAAACTCTCCCGGTGGATGCCGAAAGAAGACGTGCGCCGCCTGAAGAACTGGGCCCGCCGCAGCATCAACGATTCGGAGAAAGAGCAGGCAAACGCACACCCGCCGGCAACCGTGTTGGTTGTTGATGACAAACATCCCGGCCAAGTGCTTCTCGATGGCGCGCCGATTCGGCTGCAGGAGAAACAGTATCGGCTCATTCGAGCACTCGCCGAACGGCCGGGCGAATGCGTACCGTATGAAACCATATATCAAGCCGTCTGGGAAGACACGATCGTCGAGCCCAACCAAATGCATTTCCAGAAACAGAAACTCCTCGCCGGGATCAAGAAAACGTGCCCGAACCGCGCCAGCCTCATCAAGACGATTCCAAAACGAGGTTTCGTCCTAGATCTCGCTGCGGAAGAGGTCGAACTCCATCCGGCGCCAGCCGTGAGCGCCGCGTAGGAAGAGCGAAGCACCCGTAGTTGGAATACGCAGCTACTCAACATGCAGAATCAGCTCTTGACTCAGGTCTCAGGTTTTGCTATAAAGACTAGCGGTGCAGGAAGGGCGCCACTGGGCCTGCAGAAAGGACCTAGTCCACCTCCATCTACAAGCGAAATAGACAAATCTTCTTTTCAGTCCGTGCGAGCAGGCCCCGGACGCAAGTGAAAGGAAGGTTTACCATGGTCCTTTTCCTACCTCCCCAACCAAACCTCGATCACCTGAAGAACGAGGCGAAGGCCCTCCAGAAAGCTCACCAGAATAAGGATCCTGGCGTCTGTGAGGTCCTGCGTCATCTGCATCGCGTTCGCGACGTTAGTGACGAACGCATTCTCTCAGCCAGTGTCCCTCTGACTGAGGCGCAGTTTGCTCTGGCGATGGAGTATGGCTTTGCGGACTGGCAAGAGCTTCGCGATGCTGTGCTCAGTATTAAGCCTGCGGCAGACTACGCGCCAGAAGCGGAAGGCGATGCGATGATTCTGCCGAATCCGCCGGCGGGTCTCGGGGGAGGCCACTGGTTCCCTTCCGCGTTCAGTCTTGCACTAACTTACCTGGGAGCGGCGGCAGACCCGCCAACCGTAGCCGGTGACAGCGGTCTGGCCTTCATTCTTCAAGCCGACAGCCTGCACCATCCCTATGACACAGACATTCCTCAACTGGATATGGGCTGGTGGCCGCTGGACAGTTGGGGAGCAGAGCTGCGTTTGGGCTTTTTGGGGGAGGCGGCCGGCATCGGGCTCCGGGTGCTTCCGAAGAACGTCAACGAGTATCGCGCCGATCCGGCTCTGCACTATCGCAAGTACCACGAAACCGAGGTGACAGCGTCTCTGCGGGCCGGACGGCCCGCCATTGCCGTAACACGGGATCTCCACGTTGTCTTCGGCGGAGACGGAGGCAATCCTCCGCTGCTGGGGCAACTTTCGTGCGAGACCAACGCAAACCTCCAGCGGTTGGGCGCCTTTCCCTGGCATGTCATCGTGTTGGACGAGCCCGGCGAGCCCATGAGCCGCCGGGAGGCCGACAGGGCCGCACTTGACTTCGCTGTCCGCCTGAGTCGCGACGAGGTTGACCTAGGCCATCTACCCGGCAAGTCCGCGGGGGTACGTTCCTGGGAACTGTGGCTGGCCCAACTCAGGGACCCGGAGTTGTGTGGACCGCACTTTTACCATGCGAATGTGGTGGGCCATCTCTGGCAGAACCGCACTGCTGCAGTAGCCTACCTCAAGGCCATGGCTGGGCGTCACGAGGAATCCGTCGCTTCACGCCTCCTGAACGCGGCCAGGACCTACGAGAAGGTACTCGAGGAACTCCAGAAGGCAAACACGAGCAAAGAGGCGTTCGCTACCGGTGACGGGCGCGGCGAACTGGTGAAACGCATCGAGCGAATGGCGGGCATTGAGTCCGAAGCCATCGCTGAGATCGAGCAGGCACTGGCGACGATGGCGTAAGCCAAAGTGGCCGAACCACGCTGACGGGAGCACGAGTACACTATTCTAGCAAGCCAATCCCGGGACCAGCGGAGGAGACGAATAATGAAAAGACGCGATCTTGAAAACAAGTCCGTTCGCTTCGGCAGCGACAGCCACCACGACGGGGCACAGTCGACGACAAGCGAGGGAGATCCCCTCGCGGAATCCCGTACCAACCCTGACCAACTCAGAGAAAGGAAGTAGATGAGCATTACTGTGGAACTTCTCGCAAGCCCATTCTGCATGGCTGACCGCGATAATGAGACCGTCGGCGGCATATGCGAGGAATTGGGTGTCAACTACCGCCTCTTGAATATGTGGGATATCGACGACGACATGGCGGACATCCCAAGCCACATTGCCTCGCTGATCAAGGAGTACCGTAGTGGCCAGCGTCCCGGCAACATATACAGCAACGCCTTCGTGAATGGACAGAGAGTGCTTCTCGACAGATGGCCTTCCCATCTTGATGAGATCCGTTCCCTGGTGCAGCTTGCGTTGGAGGAGGAAGCCAAATGAACTACGATGTCAAACATATCACGAGGGACGAGATCCAGCGCGAAGAGTACTTCTGCTGCATGTCCGGGATGAAAGGCCGGAAGCGCCAGTGCGCCATGTGGTCGACCATCTTCGACCACGCAGGTAGCATCGGGTTGGCGGCCAGATCGGGGGACAGCACCGTCGGCCAGTTGATCTGCATGCCCAAGCACTTCGCCCGAAGGCTCGGATTCCCGAGGGGCCAACACGCAGAAGACATGGAAGCCACGATGGTGATTGCGTGCGTCAACGTGCACCCACAATTCAGAGGCCAGGGAATCGCTTCCACCATGGTGCGTGAAGCGGCCGACTTCTGCAGGCAGCGCGAATACAGGCGGATCGAGGCCTATGTGGATCCCCGTCCACCCGGGGAAGCCGAGGAGTGGATCCCCTCGTTCTCAGCTTTTCGCAAGTTCGGATTCGCCATCGAGGGGCCGAAGACTGCATGGGAATCCAAGCCTGACTCGAGAATCTGCTACCTTGACCTGTGATGAGTCCTGATGCCGTCGGAGAGCCCCTACGGAAGCATCGAACATGTTGCTGCTCCTGACCTGAGAATCGCGCCGCTATGCTCTGCGACCCCCGGCAGAAGAGCACAGCGTTATGATGCAAGAACGGAAACAGAGGAGGACAGCACCCATGGGCCGATCCCTAACACTCGTTCTGCTACTGGGCAGCATGTCCCTCGCGTCAGTTGTCCCTGCCCAAGTTACTGGGGACGACGCCCTCTTGGGGCGTTGGCGAGATATCCAAGAGCTAGCGCACGCGGGACAAATGCCAACGGAGCAGTGGCGGGAAGCCGCCATGGTGATGGCGTTAGCGCAGTTCTACCATGCGAGCGTGTTGGGCCATCTGAGTCTCGCTCGAAACAATGCGGTGTCATATTTGCAGACGATGTCTCAAAGACATGCCTCTCGTGTAGCGGGGCACCTCCGGGAGGCGGCGAGTCGCCACGATCAAGTTTTGAGGCCAGCCGCAGATGCAGACGTGGGCGAAAGAGCCTTGGGGGCCGTTGAAGGACGGGGAACACTCGCTGGGGTCGTCGAACGCATGGCTTCATATGAAGCAGCTGCGGCCGATGCTATGACAGAAGCTCTGAATACCATGTAACCATGCAATCAACCCGGATATCCTTTAGGAGAACATTGCCATGTATAATCGCGTCAAGACGCACCACCGGATAGCGCTAATCAATACAAGGTCCAAGTGGACAGTCTTCCTCGCACTCCTGTTCGCGGCATGTAGCGGGGAATGCACCAATGCCCGAGCGGAAGAGGGAGGGCTTAACGCCGCGGCGGATGACAGCGGACTCCTCACGCGGGTACGCCAAGTCCGGCAACTCGTGTCGTCAACCGGGATAGCGAAAGAGCGACTGCGTGAGGCCTCGATGGTCCTGGCTTGGGGGCAACTCCTTGAGCATATGGGCGAATGCGAAGACCCTGAGCACATGGCGGTAGTCAAAGAGTACGTAGAATCACCGAGTTTTGTCCGCAAGATGCTGACAGACGCCTTGGCCGATTTCGAAACGGAAGGCGACAGCTTCGCGGCTAGACGCGGCATGTTTCTGTCGGCCTACATCTCGAACCTCGATAGCTCAGGCCAGTTCTATGCTCTCTTCGTTCCTCAATCCTACGACCCACATAAACTGCATGCGTTGGAGGTGCGTCCCGCCGCGTATCTGCACCACAGCGCGGACCCGTTCCCGGAGTTCACGTCAGAACACATCGTCCTGTTCTGCGATAGCAGGGGGATAGAAGGGCTTGGGGAACTGGACGTGCTTGAAATGATTCGGGATGTACGAAGCCATTACGCCATCGACCCGGACCGCATCTATCTGTTGGGAGGTAGCATCGGGGGAGGCGGAGTCTGGCGGATGGCTGCCCGCTATCCTGACCTGTTCGCGGCAGCCTTGGTGGACAACGGATGGACGTGGACCTCTGTGCTCTACCTCGAAAACGTCAGCAACATCCCCATGTGGCTCTACCACGACACAACCGATGTCTGGGTGCCTGTCGACGAGAGCCGAACGGCGGTCAAGTTCCTTCAGGCGATGGCAAGCCCAATTGTGTACTCGGAGACGACGGGAGGTGGCCACAGCCCGCGTTTGAAAGACCCGGCGTGGAAGCAAGAGGAGTGGCTCCTGAGTCAACGGCGCAATCCCTATCCGAAGCGGGTCTATTACACGACCGCCACACCAACCCGGGGACGTGCCTATTGGCTAAACATCCGCGAATTCACAGACCCCAACGACCTGGCCATGGTGAGAGCCTTCATGTCAGTAGAGGCGTCGCAGAACCAGCTGTTCCTGAGTATGGCGAACGTCGACGTGCTGCAGATCGACCTGCCCACTGAGCTGTGTCCAAGTGAAGCCCCACTCAAGATTGTTGCCGGTGGTGCGCCGCTACATGTGCGTTCACCCTTGCCCGACAGTGTGTATCTACGCCGAACCGAAGACGGTGTCTATGGCGTGACGACGGAGGATCCCCGCGAACCGAAGCCGTTTCGACCGTACACGGCCGGTGGCCTCGCATGCATGTATACTTCAGGAGAGCCTCTGATGATCGTGCGAGGCACCGGAGGGGACAATCAAGAACTCGTAGAAGCCATCCAAGGCTTCTGCAATAGCCTGTCCGTCAGAAACATCGGCTGGTGGGTGTTCCCTATGGGGCCCGATGCAACAGGGAGAATCCCAGTCAAGACAGATACAGAGGTAACCCAAAGAGACATTCAGCGCTGTAACTTGATACTTGTTGGTCCCGTCTCAGCGAACCAAGTACTCGCCAACATTACGCACAGGCTTCCCGCTGTCGAAGACGAGGGTTCGCTACACGTAGGCCCCGAGAACTATGAGCTCGATGGCAGGGGGTATGGTCTATTCCACTACAACCCAGACGCGCCGCAGCGTTTGATCATGGTGATGAGTTCTCCGGAACTCGATTTCTACAAGTCCGTACTCAACGGCATAGCTACCCGGATGGGGGACGAGAGGCCGCTTGGCCTCGTACTGATAGACGCAAACTCGAGACGCAAGATCAGGCAGGTCATGTGGGATAAGGACTGGCAGGTTTGCACGGAAGCCTTTGCTGACGAACATCTTCCGAGTGTTTTTGGGAAGGACGTGGCCAGCTGTACGGAACTGCATCATCTTGCCATGCGCAAGGCGGCCGGAACGGAATACACCGTGTTCTGGCAAGGCAACCTGTCGATACAGGAGCAGGAATACATGTGGGCGCTCGGCAGTGCCAGATGGCATGACCTGAGAGCTGACGTAGGGCAAGCGCGCACAGTCCTGAAGGGTTGGGCAACCGGCGCCGACCTCGCCGACCTTCTCAAGCTTGTGACCAACGTAGACGGCCGTGTCGGCGTGAGCCCTCCCATCGATGAGACATCAGTCTTACCGGAAGCCGACTATCGAATCGCGATGGATCCGATCTTGGCCAAGTGGTTTGTTCAGGCTACGGGCCACCCGGTGCGGGGAGCGAACGCGATCCGGGTGAATCTGTTTGAAGAGACTCGACGCGTCTGGTGCCGCGAGTGATCCGCTGGACCACGAATCTGGCCATGGCCTTATTTCGTGGCGCGACGTTGCCGTTTGTGTTTCTCGCACTTGCAGTCGGGATGGCACCCGGCGTCCGTCTGCACAGCCGCGTAAGCACGCGGAGTTTTCTCAATCATTTCTCGCCCGCTATGTGGTATGCTGAGTAGCAGGCTTCTGAGGGCCTGGAAGCGGCGTTTTCGGGGGAATCACAACGAGGGGGAAGACGTCATGTGCCTGATCCATCCAAGATTGTCACCGGTCATTTTCCTGTTCGTCTGCATCGGCATTCTCGCCGCGCCGTTAGCGGACGCGACTGCGAAGTCAACGGTGGTGGATTTCTACGGGGAACCCGCTACCGGGGCTGCGCCGCTCGAGGTCCATTTCAACTACTTCTATGTCGAACCCGTGACCGAAACGATAACCGGTTGGTCGTGGGATTTCGGCGATGGCGGCACGAGCGATGAGGAGTACCCGTCATACGCGTACGAAAGCCCCGGTACGTTCACGGTTTCGCTTACGGTCACGCTGGCCGGCGGCGGAACAGATACGGAGACGAAGACTGACTACGTTACGGTAACGTCGGGCGGCGAGGGTGAAGGCGAGGGCGAGGGTGAAGGCGAGGGCGAAGGCGAAGGGGAAGGCGAGGGGGAAGGCACCGACGACCTGATCTTCATCCACCATTCCTGTGGCGAGAACTGGCTGGCTCACAGTCTGCACGATGCTCTGCTGGCGAAAGCCTACATTGACGAGCGCAACGATATCACGTACGGCGCCGAGGTCGCGCCCGACGTGGGGCGTCCCAACTCCCTTGGGTCTCCGGCAGGAGACAGCACCGACATGCACCACTGGATTCTCTGGTTCAACGACTATCTCGAAAGCGTGCAGGCACATGGTTGTGCCGACGGCGCTAACCGAATAATCATGTTCAAGAGCTGCTATCCCAACAGTCATATTGAAGACGACGGCGCGGAACCGGGCGACCCGTTTGGCGATTGGCGCTGCCTGGCGAACTACAGGGCCGTCTACCGCCATCCAAGTGGCCCCGGAAACACGTACGACCACGGCGGGCACACCTACCGGCCGTTGGAGGACGTTTTCGCGGCGAACGCCGACACGCTTTTCATCCCTGTGACTGCGCCGCCGCTTTGCCCGGCCGAGACGGACGAGAATGCGGCTTTCCGCGCCCGAACGTTCAACAACTGGCTGAAGAACGAGTGGCTTCCCGCTTACACCGCCACCACGGGACTGCATAACGTCGTAGTTTTCGATTGGTTTGATGTGTTGGCTTATCCGGACGACGACCCCACGACGGCCAATCGCGTGCGGGCCGAATATGCCGCGTGTCCCAACTCGCATCCTAATGACACGGCCAACGGTATTTCCACCGACGTCTTCGCGAGCGGCCTGGATAATTTCCTTGACTCGGCATGGTCAACGTACTCGAGTGGAGGGGCCGAGGGGGAAGGCGAGGGCGAAGGTGAGGGCGAGGGCGAAGGCGAAGGCGAGGGCGAAGGCGAAGTAGGGGACTCCGTGCTGCTTACTATATATGAACGGGGCGGGACGCCCCGTACGAACACGTTCGTCGCTTTCGGCGTTCCGCTTCCCCGGGCGTGGGACGTCACGGACGTTGCGTCGCTCAGATTGGTCGAAGATGGCGTCGCGATTCCCGCGCAGTTCGAAGCCTTGGCGCGGTGGGGCAGCCATCCAGCGGATACCTCGGCAGCCGTCAAGTGGGTACTCGTCGGTTACCTTGCGACGGTTCCGGCCTCGGGCACACAACAGGTGGAACTGGACGCGCTCGGGCCGGGGCCGAGCCCGGCCGAACTGATCGCCACTGACACTTCAGTCCCCGGCGTCATGAGCGTCGACACGGGCGCTGCACAGTTTGACATACTGACAGACGAAAGCTTCAACATCATTAACCAGGTCACAATAGACGGGCACACGCTGCTGGAACCGCTCTCACCAACCGAGGCAATCGACTATAGCCCGATTGGCGCATTGGACATCGTCCCGGGCGGCGCCCCTGACCTGACGCCCCGTGTGGCTGATGTGGCGATCGAACGTGCGGGTCCCCTGTACACGGTCGTAAGGGTCGAGGGCAGCATCGTCAACGGTCCCGGTGAGGCCCTGCTCGACTTTACGGCCCGGCTTCATTTTGCCGCAGGCTCTTCGGAAATGCGGCTCGACTTCACGGTCGAGAACAACCAGCCCGTCATTGAAACCGTTGACGGCCAGCCGGCCAACGCGCACGACCAGGGGGCCGTCAATAGCGTCTATATCGGCGAGTTGGCGCTGAACTTGCGGCTCGAGGATACCGGCGCGGCCCTGCACGTGCTTACCGAGGACGAGGTAAGCGTGGTTGCCCCGACCTCTGCCGTCCAGCTCTATCAGGACTCGAGCGGCACCGACTTCTGGGATGTCTATCTGGGCGCGGTAGGGTGGCCGGACGAGGAGGCGTCGGCGGAGCCCCGGCTGCAATCCTATTGCACCACGCCGGGGTACGCGATAACGGGAGACGATCTTCCCGCGCCCGTCACCGGTTCGCAGGCATTGGGCTGGATGACGGCGTTTCGGAGCGGCGTGGCCGAGCCGCGTCTGACGGCGGCCGTGCGCGGCCTCTGGCAGAATTTTCCCAAGGAATTGGCTGCATTGCCTGACGGAACCCTGTCCGTCAACCTCTTTCCGAACGGCACGCAATTCAACCACAATCTCCGGGTTGGCGAGGAAAAGACGCACACGATCTGTTACGCGTTCGGACTGGATGCCACAATTGCCGAGGAATCGGCGGCGTTCGCCCAGGCGTTTAACAGTCCGCTTGTGGGGGTTGCCCCGGCATCCTGGTACGTGGCTACGGGCGTGCTTGGGGAGGTTCCCGCGTCCAACGTAAGCCAATGGCCGATGTACGAACGGTATGTCCGGACTGCGTTCGAGCCAAACCCCGATGCGGGCAGCGAGCTTTTCGGGAACCATACGCTGCGCGAGATCATCGACGAGTACAATCTGTACGGTTGGCAGGATTACGGCGACGTGCCGCTTGACTATGAATCCTTCGGGCCAAACCAGGCCGGTCAAATGAACCTAAAATATTGGTTCCTGTACGCGCTTTTCATGCAATACTGTCGCTCCGCCGACCTCGGATGGTATGACTTGGCCTGGCCGGGCGCGTGGCACATGGCGGACATCGATTATTGCCATATTCCCGATGAGGGGATTCAACATTGGGTGCACGGCGCCTACTTCGGGCATAGCCAACACGACGAGCCGGGCAACATCAACCCGAACCGAAACAGCAATTCGCCCTCGGTGGACTTGTTTTTCGGGGTCCCGGGATTGTTGTTGGGCTACAATCTCACTGGCGAACATCGCCTGCGCGACACGGCCCTCGAGGGGCTCGAGGCCATGCTTAACCTCTCGGAATTCAGCAATTTCGGCCCGCCGCTCACGTTCGACGACCCGGTTCTGCCGCGCGAGCGCGCAAACTTGATCTTCGCGTACATCGAGGGCCATCGGGCAACGGGCGACGCGCGATGGCTCGATGAACTTCGCATGATCGTCGGGCACACGGCCGACCTGTCGGAGAATGCGTGGGCGACGGATGCGGACGCGTATGGCGCGGCCCATCCCGGCGCGTTCGAGCGGATGTTTATGTTCAATCAAGTGGTCTGGACGCTCGGCCGGTACCTCGATTTCTGCAGCGAATATGGGATGGCCGATGACCTCGGGGTGGCGGCCGCACTTGAGGCGTACGGCGACTTCGTGATCGAGCACGCGATGGAAGAATACGCGCCCGGCCGGGCTGCCCATCTATACGACTACTATTTCGACGGCGCGCCGCCCGAGTGGGTCGAGTTGGATATCAACAACTGGGCCTTGGTCATGTCGGACGCGCTCGCCTATGCCCACAAATATACGGGTGCCGCGCGGTTCCTCGATGCGGCGGCAATGTTTTACGCCACCGGCACAATCGATCCGCAGTGGCCCGACGATCCAGCCGTCTATATTGACACCAAGGGGCTGGTCAATGCATGCAACTGGGGTCTAGTGTATATGAATCAAGCCGCCGGAGGCGAAGGGGAAGGTGAGGGCGAAGGCGAAGGTGAGGGCGAAGGTGAAGGCGAAGGGGATGGGGAAGGAGAGGGAGAGGGAGAGGGAGAAGGCGAGGGGGGCCCCTGGCCGGCGTCCTGCCTCATGGCAACCGGCCAGTCTCAGACGGGAACGCCGTCCACTCCTGCCGGGGACATCTTGCTCGTCACAGCCTTGGTACTCGCACTTCTGCGCACGTGGCGAGACACGCCGAATTCCGCGTTGGCACGTTCGATAAGCGCGCGCATGTAGCCGGCGGCGTGGGCGAAGGCGGTGGCGGGCTTGTTCATGTAGGGCAGGTGATCGGTGATGATGACACCGTCGAAGTCCACCTCGCGCAACGCCCGCATCACTTCGTACATGTTCATATAGCCGTTGTCCAAGAACGTCTCGACAAAGTGGGGGAGGGGCGCGCTGACGTTGCGGAAATGCACCTTGAAGATCTTCTTGCGCTCGCCGAAATAGCGGATTGTCTCGATAATGTCCTTGCCCATGAGCTCGCCGCCCTCGAGCCAGCAGCCGACGCACAGACACATGCCCACGTTCGGGCTGTTGGCTATATCGAGCGCCCGCCTATAGCCGTCGAAGCTGCTGAATATGCACCGCGGGACGCCGCCCAGTTCGAGCGCGGGCGGATCGTCCGGGTGAATGCCGATCCGGATCCCTTTTTCCTCGGCCACGGGCGCCACTTTCTTGATGAAATAAGCGTAGTTATCCCATATTTCTTGTTCGGTGTATGTGCGGCCGTGGGTGAGCGGCATCCGGAACACCTTGCCGTTCCATCGACCTTGGGTCGCCTTGCTCAAGTCAAACGCACGCGCGCGCGCCCCGCCGCGGGTCGTTTCCGGCTTGGTGCTCCAGATGCCGTTGCCCATGTGCGCGTAGGTCGTGTAATGAATGCCGCCGACCCGGCCGATGTCTCTCAGGTACTGGATATACTGGGCAATCTTTTCGTCACGCCCCGGAAGGTTCAGCGTGACCTCCTCCATGTTGTGCACATCGACGTTGCCGATGTTCCAGATCCGGAGCCCGGCGGTTTCCGCCTTCTTCCGGAGCCGGACGAAACTGTCGTACGTCGCGTTCGTGCCGCCCGTCCAGATGACGACGTGGTCAATGCCGAGCTGCCTGACGAACCGGATCTCCTCGTCGCTGAGGGAAGCGGACATCTGGGCGGCGATCTTCATCTTCGATTCGAGGATCTGGCTCTTGTCTTCGGCGGCGCCGGTCAAAGAGAAGAGCGCGTTGCCGCCGAGTGCGCCAGCCAACGCGACGCGTCCAAACTCGCGACGATCAAGGCCGGCTTCATTGCGAGAAGGTTTTTTCATGTCAGGAACTGTGCCCCCTTTTGTCCCTTGACGACGTTGTACAACGGGTTGTCTCGCCGCCTCGAACGGTCCGGCGTGGCGGGGATTATACGTACGTGCCGGGCGAAGCTCAACGCGGCGTGATTGCTGCGTCTGTGGGGTCGACTTGTGCCAGTGGGGGCAACATGCCGCTCAAAGGGCATCGGCGCATGTCACCACAGATGCAGCATTCTCTCGTGGACCGACGCGGGATATCTGCTCGTCAATAAAGAAGGGGAAACAAAACGCATCCACGTGTACGGGAGAAATGGAATCTTGCGCCGGAAGGCTACGAGGCTGTCTGGTAGGCTATAGGCCAAGCAGATTGAGTGCACAAGACAGCGGCACGGTTGGTGTTAACGCGCCGGTGCCGGGCGTAGGCTAGCGTACGTAGTCTAGGAGGCTGGGCTGGATGACGCGGGCGGCGGCGTTGAGCGCCGCCTGGTATGCGTTGCTTTGTGCGTTGAGCTTGACGACGACATCGCCGAAGTCGGCATCGAGTGTATCGGACAGCAACTTCTGATACTGGATCATGAAGTCTTCGATGTCGCTCGCGGCCCGCTCGAGGCGGTTCTGGACAGAGCCGACCCGCGCCATGGACACGAGCAGTTGATCCTGGGTGACGTCAAGCTCGTCGAGACGGACGTCGCGCAGGCTGTTCTGGTCGCCGGCGACCATGTCGTCGCGGATATCGATCAGTAATTGGAAGATGTCCTGGGTGCTTTGGAACGCGTCGGCGCCCGTCTCGTTAGCCACGACGTCGATGCCGTCGGAAATGGCCACATAGATGTGTTCGTCGTTGCCGACGTAGCTGATCGCCGTGATGTCGCCGTTTGCGTTCCGCGTCGCCACGTAGGGAGGCGCCATGGTCCGTGTCCCGCCAAACACGTAGCGGCCGTTGGTTTCATGATTCGCCTGCACGAGTACGCCCTCGAGAAGTTGGTTGATTTCGATGGCGATCTGATCCAATTGCTGCTGGACATTGGTGTCGTTGGCGGCCTGTATCGTCAGTTCCTGCACGCGTTGGAGCGCACTGACAATTGCCAGCATGCTCGCCGACGATTCCTCGAGCTGCGGCCCGACCGACGAGATATTGTCGAGGTATTGCTCATTCTTTTGGATGACGGTGCGGGTATCGATGGCGCGGCGCGCGTTTACCGGATCATCGGAGGGCGAGTTGACCTTCTGGCCGGTGGCCAACTGCTCCTGAAGGCCCATGATCTCGCGCATTTGCGTCTGGAGGTTGTACAGGCTCCGGAGAATGATCAGCGATTGTGTAACGCGTATGTTGCCCATATTATTTGCTTCTATCCTTTTCTATCGATGAAGGCGGGCAATCGGACGCGCGTCCGGTTCTCGAGGCCGTCTGCATCGTAGGCGCCCGGGGCGGCCTCGCTGCACTGCTCGAGCGCGCCGAGGCATTCGTCAAGAATCGATAGCGAGCGGCGGATGAACCGGCCGCTTTGGCGCACGACTTCGCGAATGGCCTCGAGGACTTCCCGGAACCGGTGTTGAAACTCGAGCAGCCGACGGTGCCATGGGTCCGGGACGACGGCGATGAGGTCGGTGAGCGTCTGGCGTTCGACAGGCAGGCCGTAGTGGTCAACGATTTCTCGCAACGCGCCGTGCCGTTTCCGCGCTGCTTGGGTCCCGTCGCGTAGGAGCACGACGAGGGCAGCCGTCTTGGCCTCGAGGTACTCGAAATCATGTGCACGGGCCGCGTTGTATTGGGCGCGGCACACGGCGAGCACATTTTCCTGGCGTTCGAGTTCGTCGTCGAATAGGTTACACAGTTCTTCGAGCAATGCGTCCATTAGACGGTGTCCATCTTGCGGCTGCTACTCGTTTTATCGGCACGTGCCGACGATTTCTTGATCGCTTGCCCTTCTTGGACGGATCTGAGCTTGCCGGCGGCCTCGAGTTGTGCCTCGACCTGTCTGGCCACCCCGAGCCTACCGGTCTTGGCGATCTCGGCGCTGAGCGCGTCGAACAGCATTTCCTCGTAGACCTCCTGCTCGAGTCCGGCGCCGAACAACGTATCGCGGGGCACGGCCTTGCCCATCTCGCGAAGGAGCATGAACGCGAAATAATGGTCGAGTTCGCGCAGGGCGGTTCGTTGCAGTGCGGCGTTGTCCCGTTCGAAACCGCGCGTTTGCGCCTGCATCAACTCCGGCGGGGTGACGTAGAACATCACATGATCTCCAAATCGCCCATGAGCGCCCCGGCCTCGCGCAGCGCCTGGAATATCGAGATCATGTCGCGCGGAGTAACCTTGAGTTTGTTGAGCGCGGCGGCCACGTCGGCGGCGGTGGCGCCCTCGACGGGCATGAGGAAGGCTTCCTGTTCGATCGGGAGGATTTCGGTTTCGGCGGTTTCGACGGTTTCGCCCCCGAAGGCCAGTGGCAGCGCTTGCGACACGAGCGGCGTTGTTTCCACTCGGATGCTTAAGTTGCCGTGGGCAATCTGACACGGCCGTATCATAACTCTGCCGCCCACTACGATGGTGCCCGTTCGCTCGTTGATCACCACGCGGGCGGGCACGTCGACTTCGATGTCGAGTTCCTGGAGCCGGGCGATGAACGAAACGA
>DUZM01000012.1 GCA_013349485.1 Candidatus Hydrogenedentota bacterium
CGTTCATGTGGGTGGCGACGGCCTCCGCAGTCGTCCAGGCAAACGCCATTCCGGTGCTTTGCGAGACCGATGACAGTTTCAGCATGGATCCGGTAGACCTCGAGAGAAAGATCTCGCCCCGAACGAAACTGATTATCCCTGTGCACATGGCCGGGGCGCCGTGCGACATGGGGCGAATCTTGGCAGTCGCCGAAAAACACGGGATACCGGTTCTGGAAGACTGCGCGCAATGCAACGGCGGCGAGTTTGACGGGAAGAAAGTCGGCACGTTCGGCGCTATCGGCATGTTCAGCTTTCAGATCAATAAGAACGCCACGGCCGGCGAGGGCGGATTGATGGTCACGGACGACGATGATCTTTGTGTGCGGCTTAATGCGGCGCATGACATCGGGATCCCCTGGCTCGAGAGCGAACCGGACAGCGCGTCGCCCGTGAATCTGTGGGGGCAGGGCCGGCGCATGAGCGAGTTGTGCGGCGCCGTGGCCAACGTACAGCTTGGAAAGCTGCCTGATATCGTGAGCGGCATGCGGGCATCGAAAGAGCGCATCAAAGCGCAACTCGACGGGCTCCCGGGCTTATCGTTCCGCACGCTGAACGACCCGCAAGGCGATACCGGCCCGTTTCTCATCCTGATTCTCGAGGACGAGGCCTGCGCGGTCCGAGCCGTCGGGAATATGAAAGGCCGCGCCTGCGAAGGTGCATGCCGCGTCTGCGATTATGGCCTGCACATTTACTTCAACATCGCGTCGCTTGTGAATAAGACGCCGCTCTCGCCCGCGGGAAATCCATGGCGACTCAAAGAGAACGCCGATAGCGCCTACGAATACGGCAAGGGCGCTTGTCCAAAGAGCGACGATCTTTTTGGCCGATCGATTATCGTTACAATCCCCTCGAGACTTACGGAACAGCAGGAGCAAGAATTGATTGACGGGTTGAAAGTGGCGCTGACGGCCTGACAAAGGCGGACCAGGAGAATGTCGAAGGAAGGATTGCCCGCGACAGGCAATTGAAGGAAGTCCAATGACCAACGGAGCGCGACGGGAATGATTTCACACACACAGAAGCACTTGACGCCGTGCGTGGGCGTGGGCGCGTTGTCGAGCCCGCTCGAGGTGGGCGCCGATCGGGCGCCCAAGGCCGCACAAGACTTGGCGGCCCTGTTAAACCAACGCGGCTGCGAAGTGGTCGAACTCGGGGCGATGGGCAATCCCGACGAAGCCATCGCCGCCGGCCGGAAAGCCTGCGAGATGCGCGTCCATGCCGTTGCGTTTGCCGCGGCAAGCTGGTTCGAGGACTATCTTGCCCTGGATCTGCTTGAGGAGTGCAGCGCGCCCGTGCTGCTATGGTCGCTTCCGGGCATGGAAACCGGGGCGCTCTGCGGCGTCCAGCAACTCACGGCTTACCTCCGCCAACTTGGGGTCGCTTATCACTGTGTCTATGGTCCGCTCGAGAACCAGGCCGCGTCCAAATCAGGCGAGGACACCCCGCCGTTGGCTACCGCCCTCGCTTTCCTGCGCGCGGCGGCGCTGAAGAAACGGTTGCGGGTCGCGCGGATCGGATTTGGCGGACACCGCGTGGCCGGCATGACCGAGGTCTCGGCGAACGAGATGGCGCTAAAGAAGGCCATCGGCCCGCGTGTAGTGCCTCTGGATTTGCCACAGTTGCTGGATAGAGCCCAAGCCGTCCCTCGGGAACAGGCCGCAGGGGTATGGGAGAAACTGAAAACACGGAGCGGCCGCTGTAACGTGTCCGACGACGAAGGACTCGATTCGGCCCAAGTGTTTCTCGCGGTGCGGGAACTCGTTGTCGAACACGGTCTCGACGCCTTGACCATCGGCTGCTATCCGCACTTGATGGGACGTGTTTGTCTTGCGGCCTCGCTGCTGGCCGACGAAGGCATGCCGCTCGGCTGCGAAGGCGACGTGAACGGCGCCGTCGGCCAGCTTATCCTGGCGTGCCTGACAGGCCAACCCACGCACAACACCGATTGGCTCGAGCCCCTCGAGGACGGGAGCGTCGTGTTCGCGCACTGCGGATCCGGCTCGTTCAGTCTGGCCGAGAATTCGGCCGACATTACATTGGCGCCCGTTCGCCTGATGACGCAGGGCGTCTGCGCCCTCTTCCCCGCCAAACCGGGCCCGGTCACGCTGGTCAATCTCATACCGCGCGGCGACGGATACCAATGCGCCGTACTCGAAGGCGAGGCCCTTTCGACGGACATGGTGTTTCCCGGCAACCCATTGCGCGTCCGCTTCCCACAACCGACGCCAAAACTTATCGACTGGATTCACGATCAAGGCATCGGCCACCACTGGATGGCCGGCTACGGCCATGTCGCACGAGAAATCCGCCACTGGGCCGCCATCGCCGGCCCACCCCTGCGCCTGCTGGAACCGCCCGAAAGGTGAGCAGACAGACGCCGTAAGGCGACGCCGCAAGTGCGGCAGCGGGTGCGCGAACTGCCCTTGACCGTTACTCCTCGCCTCGTTATCACCAACTGGCCATTCCTGAAAGAACGCCTCAAACAACGCCACTTTTTCTACAGCTCGAGAAACTCGACGCCGAAACCCAGATAATCCATCCCGAAATCGCCCAGATCTTCCCCCGCGCCACCAAAGCCGAAGAAGACCGTTTCCAGAACTTCGACTATGCCTACATAGGCGCCCGCTACGACCCGGCCTACACGATTACGCGCGACGAACTGGCATACCTATCCAGCCGTGTCAAGGCCCTGCTCGAACTCGTCAAGACAGAGTCCGAGCGCATCATACACCCGTGACCAGCCGCCCCTGCACGGGGGCGCCCGACGTACCCCTGGCGTCCGCCCACAAACCGCCGGAGGTTCCGACCGCGTACCCGTATCGCGGTCGGGGTGCGACCATGTGCCGTACTACGCCGGGGCTCGCAACGGTGAGCCCCTATTGCGCCGGGGCTCCCGACCATGTGCCCCTACTTATATTGGCACTTTGTTGCACTCTGGGCGGCGGGCGCGGGCGGGGTCGGGAACGTCTCGCAGAACCCATGTTTGGGCTCAAAATGGATGCTAATTAGGGAGACAAGGGGGATTTGGCTGACAACGGCGATGGAATTTCATGGTTCTCATATATTGAGGCGTGTCGTTGAACCGCCAAGGACGCCAGGAGCGCCAAGAGCGAGACCCGGAATTCAGAAACCACAGAGCACGCGAAGGACACGAAGAGGAAGCGGCCGAGCGCGGCAGGGCCGCAAATCTAAAACCCAAAACGGACAATTGAAAACTGACAGGCAAAAAGAGCGGGCCACGAAGGCCGAGGAAGACCGTTTCCACAACTTCGACCACATATGCGCCCGCTACGACCCGGAATACGCGGTAACCCGCGATGAACTGGAGTCCCTATCCCGCCTGCCGCGGGGAGGTCCTGGTGGAAGTGGTCAAGACAGAGTCCGAAAGCATGATGAACCGGTGAGCGCGCCCTCGCCAGGGGCTCCTTCTCTGCGTGTAAATCTCCCGTCTCAGTGTGAAGGGGCTAGGGTTTCTTGGTGCAAAGGTTGCCGCGTCGGCGGAAGAACGTGGCGCCATGTAAGCGCGTCCGCAATGAGCGGCAAGAGTACCCGGCCAACTGAGACATGCCTGGCGCTCTAGGCAATGGCTCTAGGCAGGAAGAGTTCGGAAATACAACGGATTAGGTAGTTGTCGGTCATCCCCGCGATGAAGTCCAATACGATCTGTTCATTGGATTCTTCATCGCTGTACTCCGAGGCCGCTATGAATTCCCTGAAGACTTCGTACACGGCAGCCTTCGGGAGTTTGTCGGTGTTCGTGAAGCGCTCAGAATCCTCTATGTCCACAAGTAGGCGCTCAAAGAGATCCTTGATTCCCTTTTCCACGTGAGGCTTGTATTTGCCAACTTGTGGGTGGGCGTAAATCTTGTGATTGTTCCACTCAATCATCTCCTTCAAAGCGTCGCTGATATTCGCCGAAAGAGCAACTTGGCCTTTCTTGCCGTTGCCGATCAAGTCGGAGACCAGAGTACCCACCATTTCGCCATTATTATTCCCGAGAACATCAGTAACGGGCCGTAACTCGTCCTCCAACTGGGTACTAGAGATAAGCCCAGCTTTGAGAGCGTCTTCTAGGTCCCGCCCCGCGTATACAATCTTGTCTACTATGCGCACAATACAACCTTCGTACGTGGTTGGTGGCGCTGCGTCATTCTTGTCTTTAATCGATTCGAGTTCTTTCTCCTCCGGGCTAGTCGGGTGAATGGTAGTGGCCGAATCCTCGCCACAATGGGATATGATGCCATCCCTGACGGCGTAGGTCAGGTTCAGGCCTGGCCCATCCTCACGGTCCAATTGGGCTAACCGGTCAACTACCCGAAGGCCATGTATTTCGTGCTGGAATCCGCCCCGGGTGAGCTTTCCTTGCGCAGCAAGCTCGTCAGCTTTGTCGGCAAGGACTTTTTCGCCGTGGTGTCCGAAGGGCGCGTGACCAAGGTCATGCCCAAGTGCAATGGCCTGGGTCAGATGCTCGTCTAGCCCTAGGCCCCTCGCGACCGTACACGCAGCTGCGGCCACATGCAACACATGCTCCATCCGGGTACAGATGTGATCGTTGTTCGGCATGAAAAAGACCTGCGCCTTGTGGCGAAGGCGCCGAAATGCGTCGCAGTACAGGATGCGATGGGCGTCTCTTTCGTACTCGGTTCTGTTCTTGTCCGGCGGCAGGGGGCTGCGGCGGCCTTGCAGGGTGGTCTTAAACCGCGTGGCGTGTTCGAGAAGACTGCTCATTTGCCTTAGGATTCCCTGCAAAAAGCGAGATGAGAAGGTCGCAAAGGACTTCCGGTTCAGCGCCATTCTGAAGATGCGCCCAGATCTTCTTTCCCTTGTCCTTCATCACTTGGAAAGCCGGTATTCGAAGTTCCGGGGTCTCAGAATGCTCCAGCTCTTCACCGAAAAGCCGGTCGAACTGAGCTACGATATCATCTTGCGATTGCGCAGTAACGAAGTTGCTCAGGCCAAGGACTAGAGGGTTGTCTGTTCCGTTCATCAGCGTTCGGGCATCATTCTTAAAGATCACTATCTTCTTGTTATGAGCCCAGGCGATACCCGCCTCGACCATCGCACCTTCATCAGGCACACGTCCATTCATATTCAGGACGAGCCCTTCGCAGTCAGCTACTTGATAGACATCGAGCGAGAAGATCGCTCGAGACAGAATGCTCGTCACGCTGTTGCGATCCAGGCCGCTGCGTTTCATTATTGTTTCCGCCACGGTCGCTAGCTCAAGGCCATCGCGCTGCGGCAGAAAGGTTCGGTACGACGCCGCTTCAAGCCCATTCGCGATTGCCTCCATCTCCACCTTCTCTGCTTCGTTAAACAAGGGACCAGCGCAATATACCTTTTTCCCCCTTCTGCGTTGTGGTCTCATGTAGCCGGCGTCTCCCGATTCAGATGCGATTACGAACGGATTGCTTCTACCGTCACGGTCGAATAAGCTTGGTCCAACTTGGCAGGATCAGCGGATTCACATCTCCCGCTCACGCAGTATGCCCGACTTCAAGATGCATGTCAACGGTCGTCCGCAAGAATCCTGTCTTCGTGCTATACTCGCGTTCGCGTATGTGGGGGCGAGGGTTTGTTGCTGGGGCAAGAAACGAGGGAGAAATCAGGGGAGAAATCAGAGAAATCAGGGACGGACGACCAGATAGCTGGTTATCCACCTTCTCCGCCAAGTGCGGGGAGTCGGTGCCGTCCCGACAACGGGCCCGTTAACTTGCACCACGCGCCGGAGTGGCCGATAAGTCCTGTTACGGGGCAGTTCCGGAGTTGCGGGCAATGTGTTCCAGGACGATTGTCGCGGACGCCTCAACGGGGGGTTCGCCGGAGACTGTGATGTCGGCGAATTGACGTGTTGGGAGGACGTATTGGTCGGCCATCGGGCGGACGGTTTCCTCGTATTGTGCCAGGACGGATTGGCGGGTGCGACCGCGGGTGCGCGTGTCGCGCTCGATACGTCTGGCGAGGCATACGGGGTGACTGCAATCCACGAAGACGCTTGTTTTATAGAACCGTCTGATTGCGGGGTCATGCAAGGCGAGCAGTCCCTCGACGATGAGGAATGTGCCCGGCACAATGCGTTGCGTTTGCGACGCGCGGGTATGAGCTGCAAAGTCGTATACCGGCGTGGCGACTCTTTGGCCCCGGGCGAGCGCCGCGAGGTCGCGCTCGAGCAACGGCCAGTCCAGGGCTTCGGGCGCATCGAAGTTCTGGCGTGTCCGCTCAGCGATCTCGAGGTGCGACAGGTCGCGGTAATACGAATCGAGCGACACAATGGGCGTACGCGTGCCGGGGGCACGGCCGCCCGGCAGTCGCGCGGCCAGATGCTCGGCAAGCAGCGTCTTCCCCGAACATGACGGGCCGGCTATCCCGATTATGTAAGGCTCTTGTGACGCCATCAATTCAGGCACTCGAATCGTTTTCGCAAGAAGGGGGCAGACACGTCTCGCTCCTTACCAGTCGCTCGCTTGCGTCAGTCCCCTTTTTGCGCTAGTCCCTTTATCGTATTTGAATTCTTGGACACCTCTCAAGGCGGCCAAGGCGCCACCCTTGTATGGGCTTCATTACGAGCCCCTGACCCCGGCCGCGGCGGGGCTCCCGCTAAAAGAGGCAGTCCGTCGGGTGCTTCCGGCGGGCTCTGGGGCGGGGGACCGCCGTACCCACCTCGGGGCTTTGCTTTGGGTGGTTCGGCGTTGCTGGGAGCTTTCATGGCTGTACAGGCTCGGAGCTTTTCTGTGCGAATCGTCCCGCCGGCGGAGGGGTCTGAGGCCCGCAATGCCGGGTGGCGCGTGGTCTTGCCGGCGAAAGGCTTGCGAATGCAACACGTTCATCTAGCAAGAGCGGCGTCCGATAGGTCGCCGTGGGACACCGGGCCAAACGCGTCCTAATCGCGTTTGCATCTTGGTGCGCTCGCGCGCATAATCCCCGCCCGGTTTGCGAAACGAAGGACTCCGCCATGGACGCAAGGACACGGTTCCAGCGACTGATGCGGTTCGAGTCGGTCGACAGGCTGCCGGTAGTGGAATGGGCCACGTGGTGGGACCTGACGCTGGATCGCTGGCGCGGCGAAGGGTTGCCGGCCGACCTCACGGATCAAGGGGACATTCGGGCGTACTTTGGACTGGATCCCGTACGGCAAATGTGGGTCGGAACGAGGAAAGCTTCGTACCCGCAGCCACCGGCCTATGGGCAAGGCGTCCTCAGCACGATGGATGACTACGAGAAACTAAGAGACCTCCTTTATCCGGAACCCGAGGAAGCAATAGATTTCGATATGCTGTCCGAATGGGCCAAACAACAGGCCGCAGGCAACATGATAGTCTGGATTACGTTCGAGGGGTTCTTCGATTATCCACGATCGCAGTTCGGGATCGAGAAGCATTTTTATGCTTTTATTGAGCAGCCCGAGACCATGGCCGCCATGAACGCCGATCTGGCCGAGCACATGGTGAGTATGCTTGACGCGTTGTGTGACGTCTGCACGCCCGATTTCATGACGTTTGCGGAAGACATGTCGTACAACAACGGCCCGATGATCTCGCGAGATCTGTTCGATCGATTCATGGCGCCCTACTACCGGCAAGTCGTTCCTGAATTGAGAAAACGCGGCATCATTCCCTTCATCGACTCGGATGGCGACATTGAGCAACTCATACCGTGGTTTCTCGATGTGGGAATCGACGGTTTTCTGCCGCTTGAGCGCCAGGCCGGTTGCGACATCGTTGCTTACCGGGAGCAGTATCCCCAAACCCGCTTCATCGGGGCGTTCAACAAGCTGGTCATGCATCAGGGCGAAGGCGCGATGCGCGCCGAATTCGAGCGGCTTTTGCCGGCGATGAAAGAGGGCGGCTACATCCCGTCGGTGGATCATCAAACCCCACCGGCCGTTTCCATGGCCGACTACCGCCTTTACCTGGAGCTGTTGCGAGAGTACTGCGCGAAGGCCGTTAAGGAAAAGGATTGACCCCATGGCCGAAACAGAGATCATGCCGCAGTTTGTGAAAGCCATGCCGATCTGGCCGGCCGGCCGGGAACTCGATAAGAACCTCTTTGTCGGGTTTCGGGCGCGCTTCGATTGTCATGCAGACGCGAAGCACGTACTACTGCGGGTAACGGGCGCCGTGCTCTACCGCATATTCTTGAACGGTGCCTTTGTAGGCTACGGGCCGGTTCGCGCCGCGCACGGCTACTGCCGGGTCGATGAGATCGATCTGGCCGGGCGGGTGACAGCGGGGCCCAACCTTGTGGCGCTCGAGGTCGCGGGCTACAACTGTAAGAGCTTCTATGTGATCAGTCAGCCGTCGTTCCTGCAGGCGGAGATCCTTGTGGATGGCGAAGTCCTGGCCGCTACGGGATGCAGGGAGCCCGGATTCGAGGCGCGGCTGCTCGAACGGGCCCAGAAGACCGTGCGTTACAGTTTTCAACGCACCTTTACGGAAGTCTATCGGCTTGGGCCGGAATGTCACGAATGGCGGGACGAAGCGGATACGCCGATGGAATCGGTCGCGTGCGCGACGTATCCCGAAAAGAAGCTGCTCCCTCGACGCGTTCCCTACTGCACGTTCGAGAAGTGTACGCCCCGTGACTTCGTGGCGCGGGGGCGGCTGGAACCGTTTGACAACGCCCAGAAACAGCCTTGCCAGCTCGATACCGGGGCACACGGGAACGGATTCGCAGCGGACGAATTGGAAACCGTGCCCCACATGGAATTGCAGGACTACGCGCCGCGTGCGGAATTCGCCAAACGCCGGCCCTACACGAGCGAGGACGTCCTCGCGTTAGGGCCTCTTGAATACGCCGACGTAGATTTTGGCGAAGACTTCGACGGGTTCTTCGGGGCGACGGTGGCATGTCGCGAGCCGACGCGCCTGCTTATTTCGTTTGACGATCTTATGATCGACGGCCAAATTCTGTTTTTGCGCAGCGGTTGCGTGAATCTCGTAACGTACGAACTCGAGCCGGGCACGTATCAACTGGAGTTCTTTGAACCCTACTGCATTCAGTTCGTCCGGGTACAAACGCTGGCGGGCGCCTGTGAAGTCTCGAACCTGTACGTGCGCGAATTCGTTAATCCCGACATGGATGCGGCTACGTTTGAAAGCAGCGATTCCCGATTGAACGAAATCTTCGAGGCCGGCCGTGAGACGCTTCGCCAGTGCACGTGCGACGCGCTGATGGCGGATCCGCCGCGCGAGCGCGGCGCCTGGATCGTCGTCGACAGTCCGTATACCGCCCGGGGAACGTTTGCCTTGCTTAATGACCCGCGCCTCGAGCGGGATCTGTTCGAGAACTACCTCCTGCCGGATCGTTACGAAGGCGTTCCGAAGGACATGTTTCCGGCCGTGTATCCTGCGGACAATGTAAATGGGTTCTGGATAGTCAATACGGCGTTCTATACCCCCATACAGCTTGAAGAGTACTACCTTCGCAGTGGCGATCGCGCGATGGTGGATGCTTTCGAACCCAAGATCATGGCGTTCTTGAAATACTATGAACCGTTTAAGAATGAGGATGGGCTCCTCGAAGATCTCGACGGGTGGATCTTCATCGAGTGGTCGCGAGCCGCCGATTTCACCGCGGGCATCCACTATCCAACCAATATGTTGTATGCACGCAGCTTGGCCGCCGTGAGCCGCCTGTACGATCGGCCGGAGTTGGCCGAACAGAGCGAGCGCCTTCACCAGATGATTCGGGACCAGGCGTTCGACGGCGATTTCTTTGTGGACAATGCCGTGCGGAAAGACGGACAGCGGCGATTGACGGGGAACCGCTCCGAGGTCTGCCAGTACGCGGCCTTTGATTGCGGGACGGCGACGCCGGAGACGCACCCGAAACTCTGGAAAACGCTCTGCGAGGACTTCGGCCCTGCGCGGCGTGTGGCGGGCCAGTGCGGCTCACTATGGGGACAATGCGTTACCGTCTGGCCTGAGATCGTTGCCGCTAATTCCCTGCCGGGGCTTACGTGGCGTTTGGACCTCCTTCAGCGATTCGGCGAGACCCAGCGGATGTTTGACGACGCGATAAGGAGTCTCTTGCACATGGCGCGCGCCAGCGGCACCCTATGGGAACACGTCGATCCCGTCGCCGGATTGTCCCACGCGTTCCAGGGCGTCATTTGTGAACTGCTGTACCAAGGCGCACTCGGCGTACGGCGGATCGATCCCGTCGGAAAGAGAATTGAGCTGCGCTTTGCCGAGCACAACCTGGCGTGGTGCAAGGGTCGCATTCCCACGCCGGACGGCTTCGTCGAGGTCGCCTGGCAGCGAGAAGCGAAGCAGATCGTTTGCTCGATCTCGGCGCCGAAGGGATATCAAGTCGAGACGGAGGACCTCACCGGCCGGGTGTCGGTGACGCGCCAGAATTGACCGCGATTGCCTGAAACCGACGGAGTGCACGCAGACCATCCGTCGCCCCTTTCGGGGCTTTTATCTGAGGGATGCGTGTACCCAGGGGTTCTGCTTGGCTCCATTCCGGGCTGCACGCCGACATCCCCTTCGGGGATTGGTGACGCGGCGCGAAGATCGATGCCTACTCTTCTGAGGGCGCCTCACATGGAATTGCCCACATGATACAGCCCCCTTCACCATCACCTTGCGTAGAGGATATGGAACGCTTTCTCGGAGCGCAGGACGATGCTGGTGCGGCCGTCGCCTGTCAGGTCGGTCTCGAGCGCCACGTGCTCGATGCGTTCGTCGCATCGGTATTCGAAATCGGGCTCTTCACCGAACCCATCTTTGAATAACCACACCGCGAACCGATCCTCGTCGGTGCTGCACGCGAAGTCCGTCTTGCCGTCGCCGTCAAAATCCCGGAGAACACACTTTTGTAAGGGGCCGCTAGTCAGGTACCAGTGCATGGGCACTTTCAGCTTGAGTTGGGCCTTCGGTTGGGCCTCAAACCGGTTCTTATCCGGAGAAAACAGGTGAATGGCTATATGAAGAGGGTAAGAGCGGCCAGTCACAGCGCGCGCCACGGCGCCCACCGACATGCCCGGCGCAGGCGCGCGCATCAGGAGCAAGTCGACGTAACCGTCGCCGTCAAAGTCAGGAGCATAGTCCTCGTATCGGTAACGGTAGTAAGCCACACCCGGATAGCGACGTGCCGGCCCTACGGCCTCTTTCCGCGGTAGCGTTTCCGGATCGTCGCGACGCAGCTCGACTATCCATAGAACGATACGTTGCGCTTCCAAGGGATTTGCGTCGGCATCATACGCCCATAGAGTCCATTTCGAGGCCGCGTCATCTCCGGCCACCTTGAAGAAGCCGATCCATTCCGGAGGCTCTTTGCCGTAAAGTTCTCGCACCTGGTCGAAGAAGAAACCATAGTTGTCGGCCAGGTCGTTCTTGTCGTCCTCGTGAGGCGGCTGGAGGGACTCCGGCAATTCGGGTTTGCGCATGATGCGATGCGACACCTTCATCTTGAACGCGCCCGGGGGTGCGATGCGCGGTGGGCCGCCATACCAAGAGGTGAACGGAATACCGAATGAGTCGTCGTCACGGAGTTCGAAACTCTTGACCTGCTTCCCGTCGGCGCTACACAACTCCAACGCGTTCTCCCGAGGCAGAGCGATTAGTTGTCGCCCTTCATGGGAGACGACAAGAACAACGGGTTTTCGCCATCCCGGTTGCACATCCCTGAAGAGTGTCTCAACGCCAAACAACTCGCGAGCCGCCGGGACAGGGCCTTCGAGTGCAATGTCCTGCCGGATGATCGAATTGCCGCTGACACAGACTATCTCGGATTGCTCGTCCCCGTCCAAATTGGCTATATCAAACGCAACGGCCCCCGCCGGCAACTGGATTCTGTGCGTGGCGCCTTTCGTTGTGCTTGGGCAAAGGACGAGCGTTTCGCCGTCGACGATTAGCACGTCGCCCGTACCGTCCTCGTCACAATCGGCAACAAAAGCGAACGCTCGGGGGTTCTTGCAGGCGACGGCCTGCACGTCAAACAGTACCCCTGTTCCCGCACACCAGATCGTGAGGAGGGCCAGCATCATTTCCCGTCCTCCCTGGCACAGAAGGTAACATACCGCAACATGTCTTGTTCTGTTTCCTGCAGATCCACAAGAATGTCGCTCAGGCCGTCCCCGTTGCAGTCGTTTACGCCGAACTGGGCGCGCTTGCAGGCGCCAAGTTCAATCACAGCATCGGGTTTCCGAGAGTACTTTTGCCCCTTGCACAAGTAGACCGCCAACACGTTCGCGCGTTCCTGAACCACGATGTCGCGGTAGCCGTCCCCGTTGAAGTCGCCCATCATGTTCACGCGCCAGCCATGCGCGTAGTCGCTCGCCGTATCATCCCATCGAATCAGCGGCTCCTCGAAATGGAGCGTAAAACGCGCCTGCACGTCCGGTTCGTCCGAGAACCGGCCCCGTGCGTCCTGCAGATACACATGAACGTCGTGCTTGACCTTGCGTTGCGTCAACGCACGCGCCACCATCTCGCGAAGACCGCCATCGAAAAGACCCGTCGGTTGCGTCACCATGTCAAGGTCGCCGTCGCCGTCGAAATCAACGAAGTCGCGCAACCCCCCCCAAGATTGTCTGAACCCCGAACTGCCGAAAGAGCGCGTGACCCGCGTCTGGATGGTCTTGCCGCCGTCGACGGTTGCGCACGTCTTCATTACCGGCGGCCCCACGACGCTGCTCTTTGAACGTTCCCAGTCAAAGCCGATGAAGTCTATCTGTGCATCCTTATTCAAGCGGCACGGGCGGAAGTAGGCGGGCAGCGGCTCGCTTACGGTGATTTCGGTTTTGTCAACAATGACCGCGAATTCGTTCTTTGTGTCAAGCGTATAGCGTGTCGTGTAATAGGGAACGACGTCATCGCTTGGCGTTTCCCTGGCGACAACCGTAATCGAATTGCCCTCGAGCGCAAAATCGCATTCTGCATACCGAATGGGAAAGGCGATATGGCGTTTCTCGGGCGGCCAGAGCGCCTGGGCGTCGATATAGTCGACATCCGGTACGGGAAAGATGTCCAGGCAGGCCACTTCCGCGTACGTTTCTTCGTTTCGCTGGAATATATGTAAACCGCTTTCGCTGGGCTGCACGATCTCTGGCGTGCCGTCCGCATCGAAATCGTGCAGAAAGTGCCCCGCGCACGCACTACTCGCTTCCTGCTCGAGTGCATCGTCGGATTCCAAGGCGCCCGGATGGGCTTGCTGCAGATACTCGCGCCATGAATGCGCCGTGGCGGTTCTCGGCCATGTGACGGCGCATGCCATTTGTCGTCGCCACCGATGCGCTTCCCAACGAACTACCTCGAGCCGCCCCTCGAGCCGCAGATACAGGTCCCCGTGCCAAACGTCGTACTCGAAGACCTCGTCATGCGCCGGCAAGGGCGCCGGGTGGTCCACATCATATAGGCCATTACGCTGGAAGAAGACTTTGTCGCGCAGGATAAGGTCGGTTGCCCCGTCGCCGTCGATGTCGGCCCAGTGGAAATTCGTGGTGTTGGGCGAAAAGCCGGGGATCTCCTGTTCGATAAACGTGAGACCCCCGAGCACGGATAAAAGAAATACGGCAATCATGCGTGCAAGTCCCGTCGGGCGAGGATCACGCCGGCAACTCCTGTGAATATCGCAAAGGACACGACGGATGTCGCCACACAGAGCAGCGTCGTCTTGTCGGCCCAGGACGCGACGTCAATGCCGTCGCAGAGGTCGGCAAACCGCTGCCAGGGGGTTTCGAGATAGGTCGAGAACACGAAGTTCTCAAGTCCCACAAAGGACTTCACGGTGTCTGCCACAATCCATATGCCGACGGCGCTGCCGACCGCCGCCCCCGTGCTGCGCGTACAGCCCGAAATGAAAACGGCATAGGCCACCGCGGCGAACAGCGGGAAAAACCCGAGGACGAGGCCGAACAGGTAGGCGCGTGCCATGGCCGCGCCCGTGTAAATCAGTTCCCCGCCGAAGGTTACGCCTTCGAGGTCACCGAAAAGCCCCGCGATGCCCCAACTCGTGGCTGCCCCGAGGGCCGACAACAGCACGGCGTAACTCATCCCCAGAAGCAGTTTCGCTGCCAGGAATTCCCAACGCCGCAACGGGCGCACAAGGACCAGCCGGATCGTCCCGCTCGACAGTTCCTTGGACATCAGGCCCGAGCAGAACAGAATCAGCATGAACGCCCCGACAAGATTGATGGCCAGCGGCGTAGTCTTTGCGATAAACGGGTAATCGCTGATGTCGTCCCGCGTGACCTTGTGCAGCAAAGTCGCCGAGCACACCGTGGCCACCACCAGCGCCGGGCCGAGATACGTAAACTTGAGTTTCGCCGCTTTGAACGCCTCGATGGTATACGCGTTCCAGATGCGCCGCAGCGCCGAGACGATGGCTTCAAAGAACCCCTTCATCGGTTGAGCACCCTCAGGAAATAGTCGTGCAGCGTCCGGCGTCGCGGAATGACGCCCGAGACGCGATACCCGCCGCTGACAAGAAACGCCGTAAGCTGATGCGCGTTGGCCTCGCGAATCCGCACGCGAAGCCGGCCCGGCTCGACCTCGGCCGACTCGACCCAACTCTCGAGGGCGAGCCGACGGGCTGCGGCCTCCGGCGCGTCCAGCAGCACCTCGACATCCGTCTGGTCATACGACAGCAGGGTATCCATGGGTGAGCAACTGACGAGGCGGCCTTTGTTGATTACGGCCACACGGTCGCATAGCGTCTCGACCTCGTGGAGCATGTGGCTTGAGACGACAATCGTGACGTTGGACTCGGCGGCCAGACGGCGCAGCAACTCGAGGATCTCGTGCGTGCCCTCGACATCGAGCCCGTTGGTCGGCTCATCGAGAACAAGCAGTTCGGGCTCCGTCACGAGGGCCTGCGCCAGCCCAAGCCGTTGACGCATCCCCGACGAGAAGGTCCCCACTTTGTCTTTGGCCTCATCGAGCAGGCCGACCAAATCGAGCACCCGGTCCACGGAGACGTGGCGATTGGCGAGTTTCGTGACGAGCAGCAGGTTTGCCCGGGCGGAAAGATAGTCGTAGAACGTCGGGTGCTCGACCAGGACGCCCATCCGGGACGCCACATCGAGATAGCGTTTCCGCCGATCTTTGCCGAAAATCGAGATCGAGCCGGACGTCGGCGGCACCAATCCCGCAAGCATGTACAGCGTGGTGCTTTTGCCCGCCCCGTTCGGCCCGAGTAGCCCAAAGACCTCGCCCGTGTCGACCTCGAGCGACAGCCCCCCCACCGCCACCGTTCGACCGTAGCACTTCGTCAGGTTTTCGGTCTTGATACAGCCCCGCATGGGGCAAATTGTATCACGATGCGCGTGACAATGTCAGTCAGGCATCGGCGAACAAGTTTGGCGAGGGCACGCGGGCGCCGGTGCAAGCGTTTACGCTCGAGGCTCGAAGAGGTCGACGCGGTGATTCGTCAGCGCGGCCGCGTCGCGCCATACGGTCAAGAGCCGTTGCGCGTTGAACGTCGCCCCTTTTGGCACGAGCGGCATCGCGCCGGCTGCGAACAATCCGTCCAGCCGAGCCGCGGCCGCCCACCCGACGTGAACAAGCACGCTCTTGCCTTGGTTCAACGCAATCCGCGCGGTGCGGATGCTCCCGCCGGTCTTTCTGGGCTCGATGACGCAGACCAGCCGCGCAAGCGCGCTGATGACGGCGTTCCGGGTCACCGCCGCATGCGTTTCCCACGGCGCGTCGGGCGGGAATTCACTTACTAGCACCGCCGCGCCTTGGCCGACGGCCTTGGCCACACTGCGGGACGGCCTATATGTCAGCAGTCCTTGAGGAAGCGCCACGACGAGGTTTCCGTGCCGCGCAATCGCCGTGTCCTGCGCGACGGTGTCGACGCCACGGGCGCCCCCGCTCACCACAGGAATGCCCTCGGCCGAAAATGCGCCTGCACAGGCCGCTGCGAAGGTCTTGCCGCGCGGCGATACGCGGCGGGCCCCGACCACTGCGGCGCAGTCCTCGGCGAGAAGCGCGGCCCGCCCGAGGGTGAACAGCAATGGCGGCGCGGAGGAACCCAGAAATCGGATTAGTGGGGCAGGATAGGCCCGAGACTCCGGCGTATGCGCCTCGATGCCGGCCTTCCGGGCGCGCTCGAGCAGCTTCGCGGCACGGGCCATATGATGTGCCGTGCACCGGGCCAGCGCGTCCGCGGCCCGCTCGGCGCCGGGAGGCAGCAGCGAAACCCGCCGCCGAACCGGTGCGGTCAGCAGCGCCGGCAAAGATGTCCGGGCGCTACGCGATGCGGCCAACGCCGACTGCACACTCACGAAACCCACCCCAGGCGATAACAGAAGCGCCAGAATTGCAGTTGTTTCATCCACGGATGCTCTGCCCTCGGCAGTTCCACGTTTGCCGGCGACGAGCTCGACCTGCGTCGCAAGACGTCCGCTTTCGTGGCCGCCTTGGGCCGGCGTGCGCAACAATGCTACCATAGGCTTTGGCTTTTAGCTATCAGCGATTAGCTATCGGCCATCAGCTCTTGGCTTGCAGCTAGTAATGGCTGACGTTTTCTGGAGTTTTGCGTGTTTTCCTTCCCTGAAGGCTTTTTGTGGGGCGCGTCGCTGTCTGCGCATCAAGCAGCGGGGGGGAACTTCGCCAGCGATTGGTGGCGGTGGGAACAGCGTCCCGGCCGGATACGGGACGGCGCGACGTCGGCGCGGGCCGCAGGGCATTTCGAGCAGTTCGAGCGGGATTTCGCCCTTGCGGGCGCGCTCGGCCACAACGCCCATCTTCTCAGTATCGCGTGGAGCCGCGTCCAACCGGCTGCGGATCGGTTCGATGACGCGGCCCTCGCGCATTACGGAAGAGTCCTTGATACCCTCGTCGGTGCCGGGATCGAGCCCGTTTGCGCACTCCATTGCGTGGCGACCCCGGCGTGGTTTGCCCAACAGGGCGGCTGGACGAACCCCCGCTCGCCCGGGCTGTTCGCACAATACGCGCGCCGTATCTTAGCCGATCACGCCGGCAAATGCCGGTGGTGGATCCCAATTTACGAACCGCTGCACGGCCTAAACATGGCCTACGTGGAACGCGTATGGCCGCCCGCTTCACGGAACCTGTGCCGGGCGGTGCGTGCGCTGCGCAACATGGCCCGCGCGCATCTCGCGGCGTACGGGGCCATTCACGAGGCGCGCGCGGACGCCCTGGTGGGCGTGGCGATCCGAGGCCGGAGATTCCGGCCCGAGGATCCCGACAATGCGTGGGACCTTCGCGTGGCGCGGCGGGAAACGCACCGGTGTTGCCACGGGTTCCTAAGGGCGGTTCGGAAGATTTGCGCGTCGAGCCGGACGGGTGCCGGGCCGATCTCGAGCGTGGCCGATTTTCTGGGTGTGGGGTATTGCGGCATCGAGACCATTCGGTTTGCGCCGTTGAAGCCATTCGCACTTTTTGCAGAGGTTCTCCACGAAAAACAAGGCGCAACGCCGGACGCCGAAGGGTTTCGAGCGCTGCTCGACGAACTGGCCGCGTACGGCCTACCCATGCTGATAACGGGCAACGGCATCGCGACAGGCAACGACGCAGCGCGGTGTGAATACATACTCGGCGACCTCGCCGTAGTCCAGGGCGCGCTGGGTGCGGGCGTGGATGTCCGCGGCTACATCTACCGCTCGTTGCTCGACCAGTTCGAGTGGCACGAGGGGTATCGGACTCGGTTTGGCCTCGTTCACGTGGATCGCGAAACGTTGGCGCGGACGCCCAACCCGAGCGCCTACTTGTACAAGGACATCTGCGAGCACGGCGGCGTGCGTCGGGGCGCTGTTGCGAAGTTCTGCCCGGAATGGGGGAACGGCAAGAATTCGAGCGGCGACTAGGAGAGTCCGCGTGTTTCGGTGTGCGCATCGTATTGCCAAGTTGTTTGTCATCGCGCTCTTAATCGTTGGGTGTCGCACGGCCCTTTGTCAGGGGGGTGAGCCGAGCGCGCCGTTGGCGCGTCAAACCGTCCGCGTGCGGCTGACAACGGGCCAGCGCGCAATCGACGTGGCGTCGCCGGAACGCATCACGGCGAGCGTGGCCGGCGGGAAGCGTACGCTGCCGCCAGGTAGCTGGACGTTTCGCGCAGCGGAAGCAACGCCTGCGCGACAGGAGTTCCGTGTCTTTGTTAAGACGTTCCAGCCCGCCGAGCGGGCCGCGGCGATGGGCTTTCTGGACCAACTGCAACGGGAGGGGTACTCGGCAGAGATAGTCACGCTCGGCCGGCGTTTTCATACGAAGTCCGGGCGGATTATGGACACGCGGGTTCTTTGGATATCGGCCGGCGCTTTTCCGCGGCTCGAGGAAGCCGAGGCGCTGCGGGCGACGTTCGAGGGACGCGACGTGTGGGGTTGGGTGCGCGCGAGAACGGTGGCGGAGGGACGGGGAATCGTTGCCGTCCGTGGGAACGGCGAGGAGCAAACCGCCGAATGGGAAGTGCCTTTAGCTCTCGAAGCCGATGGCCCGATCCAGCTATGCTGGGACGATGGCGGCGCCGGGCGGAAACAGCCCCAAGCGCGAGCTTACGTTGGCCGTCTGGAAATCGGAATCGCGCCGGACGGCACGCTCGAGGTGTTCGAGACCCTCGACGTCGAAACCTACCTCCGGGGCGTGCTGCCGTCTGAGATGCCTGCAGACTGGCCTGTCGAAGCGCTTAAGGCGCAGGCGGTTGCCGCGCGAACGGACGTCTTCGCGAAACTCGGCATCGCACACGAACTCGAAGGATTCGACCTCTGCGGCGCCGAACATTGCCTGGCCTACGGCGGGCAGACGGCATGGCGGCCCCGCACGGACGCCGCACTCGAGGTTACGTCCGGCGAGATTCTGACCGACGGGGAGCGCTTCATCCCGGCGGTGTTCTGTGCGAATTGCGGCGGGTGGACGGAAAACAACGAGAACGTGTGGTCCGGGCCCGCCAACCCGAACTTGCGCGGCGTACCGGACATGTTGCTTAGCACGGAGGACGGATCGGATACGCCCGCGGCCGTCGGGATGGCCGCGTGGTTGCTCGACCCGCCGAAGGCGTATTGCAGCGGTGACCCGCGATACTATCGGTGGCGCAAGCAATTCTCGGCGGAGGAACTCACCGCAGTCGTCAATGAGCGCTATCCCGTCGGCCCGGTGCGTTCGATTGAGTTCGGGGAGCGCGGCGTAAGCGGCCGGCTCAAGTGGGTCACGGTGCATGGCGCAAACGGCGCCGCCGTAATCAGGAAAGAGCTGCCTATTCGGCTTGCTTTCGGCGGACTGCCGAGCGCAATGTTCCTTGTGGACGTCGAGGGCGGCCCCGACAGGCCTGCTCAGTTCACGTTCGTGGGGGGCGGCCGGGGCCACGGCGTCGGCCTCTGCCAACATGGGGCGCGGGGCATGGCACTCGAAGGTGCGCGCCATGGGGAGATTCTGATACACTATTTCACAGGAGCCCGGATCGAGAAAGTGCATTGACCATGGATCTGGCAGCCATCGCGAACAAGGACCGACGTTTTGTGATCGGGCTTACGTCCGACGCATCGTGCGTCGGCGTTAACGCCGCGCTGGTGCGCATCAAAGGTTCCGGGCGCGGGCTCGCGATCAAACTGATGCGATCGGACGCGTTCCCTTACCCGCCCAGCATCCGCGGCCGGTTGATGGCGCCGCGGCTGGACGGACAAGAAGTGTGTCTGCTCAATTTCGAACTCGGGAAACGGTTTGCCGAAGCCGCCGTCGAGATGAAGCATCTCGCGGAAGAGGAGCTTTTCGAGGTCGACTTTGTGGCCTCGCACGGGCACACGATCTCGCACATTCCGCCGCGCGAGAGCCGTGCGTTCGGCACGCTTCAGATCGGCGAACCGGCCGTCATCGCGGAAGTGACCGGCCTCCCGATCGTTTCCGATTTCCGGCAACGCGACATGGTGGTCGGCGGCCAGGGGGCGCCGCTCCTCGCGTATACCGACTGGGTCCTGTTTGCCAGAAAAGACCGAACCGTCGCGTGCCTCCACCTGGACGGCATCGCAACCATCACGGTGGTGCCGCCAGAACTCGAGAACGTCATGGCCTTCGATATCGGGCCGTGCAGCATCGCCGTCAATGGCGCGGTGCAACTCCTGAGCAAAGGCGCCCAGGATGCAGACAAGGACGGCGCGATTGCCGCCCGCGGCGTCGTTATCGACGAGTTTCTGGACTACCTCCTTGACCATCCGTATTTCGCCCTCGAGCCGCCCAAGAGCACCGGCCGCGAGGAGTTCGGGCCGGACGTGTACCTGCGGGACGCCCTCGCGAGCAGGAAATCCTGCGGGTTCGAGGATCTTGTCGCTACGGTTACGACCGCCCTAGGGTTCAGCATCGTCCGCGCGTATCACACGTTCATCAAACCTCGCCATGAGATTGCCCGACTCATTGCGAGCGGTCCGGGCACACTCAACAAGGTCCTATGGAAACACCTTATCAAAGGGTTCCCCGAGGGGATCGTATTCACGAGCGACCAGTACGGCATCCCGAGCGACGCGCGTGAGGCCATCTCGTGCGCCATACTCGGCAACGAGACGATCTGCGGCGCCCCGGCAAACCTGCCGCAAGTCACCGGGGCCAACCGGCCCGTCATCTTGGGACGAATCACGCCGAACTGACGAGCCCGATTGCTGCAGACACGGCGGCGCCAACATGGCTTTTCACGTTGCTCCCCTCGGTTCGGTCGCGTTCGAGGGACTGATGGCGGCACACCAACGCCAGGTTTTCCGCACAGCCCTGCGCTTGCTCGGGCATCGCGAAGACGCCAAAGATGCGTCGCAAGAGGTGTTTCTGCGGCTGTTTACGCACTTGGCGCGAATCGACGCTAGGCGGCCGCTGGCGCCGTGGCTCTACCGCGTGACGATCAACGTGTGCCGCACCATGAACAAGAAGCGGCGAAGACGGGACACGCTGCCACACGAGGATGCGTTGGTCCATGCCCAGCCGCGCGGACCACGGCCTGACGTGGCCGCCGAACTGGCCGAAGAACGGGACGTTGCCGAGCGTGGACTCGATACACTGCCCGATAAAGAACGTGCCGCGGTGGTTCTACGTGACATCGAGGGCCTTTCGACCCGCGAAGTAGCGGCCATTCTCGGGTCCGCCGAGGTCACCGTGCGCTCGCAGATCAGTCGTGCACGGGTAAAGTTGAAACGATTCAGGGACAGAGCGCTGAAGGGCGGGTGATTTACTCTAAGTGTCTCGAATCATAAATCCCTTGAATAAATGTGCGCAGATTCCTTTGGGACAATACGGATACATGTCCAAAAGCCTAATCTTCCCGTCATTGCGAGGAGGCGCAAGTCGACGCGGCAATTACTTATCGGCGAGTGACTTACGCTGAAGTGATTGCAGCGTCGCTCCCCCGCCGCAGGCGGGGTCGCCCGCAATGACGGTAGGGATAGCGGCCGGCGAGGATGGCTTCAGCACTGGTGAAGGTCTGGGAAAAGACGCACAACTTTGTAAAGAAATTTCGCACTCGGAACACTAGTTTTGCCGCTCAGTTTTGGGGGCTCGAGAGAAATGGGTTGTAGAGGATTTGAACGAAGCATCGCGTTGCACGTCGAGGGCGACCTGTCTCGACGGCGGGCGCAGCGTCTCGAACGTCACTTGGCGGACTGCGCCGCGTGCCGGGCGTTCGCCGAGGACATGGCCGCCAGCCAGGCCGCCGTGAAGGCATTGGGACATCGGGAACTTGGAGAAGCGGATCTTGCCGAAGTCAGACGGCATGTCTTGGCTGCAGCCAGCGAGACGGCGGCGGTGCGCCGCGGCGGTGCCCATTACCGCCGGGTGGCGTGGGTGGCCGCTACTATGGCGGCGGTTGCCGTCGTTGTGGTGTTGGTCGGCCTTAACGTCCGCCAAGCCTATGAGTTACAGCACGTTGTCGTACAGACGCAGAGCGAGCCGGAAGACGTGCCACCGACCCACGTCGTCTCTTCCCAAGACGGCGAGCGCGTTCCTTCGCAAAGCCGACCCCGTCAGTCGCCTTCGGCGCACGCGCCGCAGTTTGCCCAGAACGGACACGCCCCGGGTCCCGGCCCGGCGGAGCTTCCGCCTCTGGGTCATGAGCCAACGAAAGCCGCCAGCACACCGCCCGAACATGAAACGGAGCCGCCGCCCATCATCATCAAACTGGTTACCGACAACCCGGATGTCGTCATCCTGTTGTTGGCAAATGGAAAGGAGAAGTCCCATGCTGAACCTGCGGACAACCACGCTACGTAGCGGGGCACTCGCACTGCTGCTTGGAATCGGCCTCGCGCTGCCGGGCTTCGCGGAAGAACAGGCAACGCTCGAGGCCGTCGTCAAAGACTCTGAAACGCTCAAGACGCTTCTAGAGAATCTATCGAAGTGGGAATGCCGCATCGAGTCGGTTGAAGTGCATCAGACGGGCGACGAACTCGTCGTTGACATTCAAGGACAAAAGGAACCGCCTGCGACTCACACGGTTTATTTAGTTACCGAAGAAGAGGTCAAGGCTGTCAGCGTCATGGGTCCGAGCGCTGGGCAGGCCAAGGCGCAGGAGTTGTACGAGCAATTGAAGGCGAAGGCGGCTGAGACCACTGAGGTGTTTCAGGTCAACCACAGAAATGCCGACGAGGTTAGAGGGTTACTGCGGGTGTTCGTAGGCGAGGACAAATCATCGCGGCTA